>NZ_JBHZAG010000049.1:0-69149 GCF_042754125.1 Amycolatopsis sp. NPDC059235 | reverse complement strand
GGGGGCGTGGGTGGGGGTGTGGGGGGGGGTGGGTGTGGTGTGGGGGCGGGGGGGGCGGGGGTTCTACGGGGCCCCGCCACTCACGAGGCCTTGGCTAAGCGGTTGTCTCGGTGTCGTCGAGCCCCACGATGTCGCTGGCCGCAAACGTTTTCCGCGGGTCGCGACCAGCGAAGTACGGCGTGACAGTCCGCTCCAGTTCAGCCGGGTCGAACGCGCCCTGCCCGGACACGAACCGATGCTCGACCGTCGGCGGGGCGAGGAGCGCGACCATGTCTCCGTACACCACGAACACCTGCCCGTTCACCGCCTCCGCGGCCGGGGAGCCGAGGTACGCGACAAACGCCGCCACTCGCTCCGGCGCGAGGATGTCCAACTCTCCCGCGCTGCGTCCGGCGGTGAAGATCCCGTCGGTCATCGCGGTCCGGGCGCGCGGGCAGATCGCGTTCGCGCGGACGCCGTAGCGGCTTAACCCTCGCGCACACGACAGCGTCAACGCCGCGATCCCCGCCTTCGCCGCCGCATAGTTCGGCTGCCCCGCGCCGCCGAGGAGAAAAGCCTCCGACGACGTGTTGATCAGGCGGCCATAGGTGGGCTCACCAGTGTTTTTGCTGAGCTGCCGCCAGTGCCGCGCGGCCGCGCGGGACAGTGCCGCGTGGCCCTTGAGGTGGACCCGGATGACGTCGTCCCAGTCCTTCTCGTCGAGGTTGAAGAGCATCGCGTCGCGGGTGATGCCGGCGTTGTTGACGACGATGTCGAGCGAGCCGAAGTGCTCAGTCGCCGCCGTGACGAGGTCTTCGGCGTACTGCCAGTCACCGATGTCGCCCGGAACGGCCAGCGCCCGGCCGCCCCGCGCCTCGATCTCGGCGACGACCTTGTCCCCGGCGTCGCTCACATCGTTGACCACGACATTCGCCCCCTCCGCGGCGAGCGCGAGCGCTTCGGCCCGGCCGAGCCCGGCACCGGCTCCGGTGACGACGGCGGTGCGGCCGGACAGGGCGGTGCTGGGGTGGGACACGGGGCCTCCAATGCCGGTAAGGGATAACGCAATGGTGCCGAGGGCAGGCCGGGTGACGGGTGGCTGCTCCCGGTGAGTGGCATCGGCGGCTCGTGCCGGGGGAGGAGTGCCTCAGGCTGGCGGCAACTCTCCGAGGTTGCACGCGGGCTGGCGACTCCCGCTCACCAGTACGCGCGCTTGTCCCGCCCACCGGGCCGAAGCTAACCTCCAACCAAACGCTTGCTCGATTACCTCGACGACCAGGGGCCGGTCCTGCCTTCCCCGCGAGAAGGAGATCCGGGCTTGAAAGACACGACGCCAGTCCTCGTCGACGCGGTCCGCACGCCGTTCGGCAAACGCGACGGCTGGGTTTCCGCCCTGCACGCCGTCCAGTTGCTCAGCCGCGTCCAGCGGGGCGTCCTCGATCGCACCGGACTCGACCCGCACGCGGTCGACCAGGTGATCGGCGGCTGCGTCACGCCGCTGGGCGAACAGTACGGCCACGTCGTCCGCACCGCCTGGCTCTATGGCGGGCTCCCGACCGCGACCGGTGCCACCACCATCGATGCCCAGTGCAGCACGTCGATGCAGGCGTCCTTCCTGCTCACCGGGCAGATCGCGAACGGGACAGCCGACGCGGGTGTCGCATGCGGCGTCGAGCTGATGTCCCGCGTGCCGCTCACCCCGAAGCAGGGGACAGGCGCTGGTACGCCGAGGCCGGCCGACTGGCATCTCACCACCCCCGACCAGTACACCGCGGCGGACCGCATCGCCCGGAAGCGCGGACTGACCCGGGCGGACCTCGACGCGTTCGGCCTCCGCTCCCAGCACAACGCGCGAAAAGCTTGGGACGCCGGGCTTTTCGACCGGCAAGTCCTCCCGCTGGAACTGCCGGACGGAGAACCGGTCGCCCGCGATCAGGGACTCCGTGAAACCTCGACCGAAGCGCTCGCCGGACTCCGCACCACCGTCCCGGACGGCCTGCACACCGCGGGCACCTCGTCCCAAGTCTCCGACGGCGCGAGCGCCGCGCTCTTCATGACCCGGAGCCGCGCCGACGAACTGGGCCTCCGCCCGCGAGCGCGGCTGCTCGCCCAGTGCGTCATCGGAGGCGACCTGGAGTACCTCCTCGACGGACCGGTCACGGCGGCGCGGAAACTCCTCGACCGCACCGGCCTGACGATCGGCGACATCGACCTTTTCGAGGTCAACGAGGCGTTCGCCGCCGTCCCGCTGTCCTTCGCACAGGCGCACGACATCCCGGAGGACAAGCTCAACGTCCTCGGCGGCGCGATCGCGCTCGGCCACCCGGCGGGTGCGACCGGCATCCGCCTCCTCGCGACGGCCGTCGAGGAACTCGAACGCCGCGACGCCAGTCTCGCGATGATCGCGATCTGCGCCGCGGCCGCCACCAGTTGCGTGCTCGTCGAACGGATCTGAGCCATGCCGATTGCCCTGTCCGAGGAACACCGCGACCTGGCCGCCTCCGCCGCCGGGTGGGCCATGCGGCATGCGCCGATCGCCGAGACTCGTGCCGGATTAGGCGGCCAGCCGGATGCTGGGAAACCCCAGACCGAGGCGGACGGCGGCCTGGCCGAATCCGGGCGGCCGGACTTCTGGAAGGCCCTCACCGAACAAGGCTGGCACTCCTTGCACCTGCCGGAATCCGTCGGCGGCCAAGGTGCTGGGCTGCTCGAACTCGCCGTGGTGGCCGAGCAGTTCGGCCGCCACCTGGTGCCCGGCCCGTTCCTGCCGACCGTCACCGCCAGCGCCGTCCTCGCCGCGGCCGGGCCGACGGAAGAGCTTGCCGCGTTCGCCGCCGGGGCGACTGGAGCTGTCGTGCTCGACGGCCTCAGCGCTGTCAGTACCGCCGACGGTTGGCGGATCAAGGGCACCAGCAGTCCGGCGGTCGGACTCGCGGACGCGGAGATCGCGGTCGTCCGCGCGCAAGAGATCTGGTTCGTGCTGCGACCAGAGCCCGGCCAGCTGGTCCCGGTCGAAGCCGTTGATCTGACCAGATCCGCGGCCCGGCTCACCCTGGAGAACTTCCTGGTATCTCCGGACAACCTCATGGAGATCCAGCCGGAACGCGCCGAGCTGGCCCTCGCGGTCCCGGCGGCGGCGGAGGCGGCGGGGCTGTGCAGCTGGGCTCTGGACTGCGCCGTTGACCACGTCCGCACCCGCGTCCAGTTCGGCCGTCCGATCGGCTCGTTCCAAGCCGTGCAGCATCAAGCGGCGGGCATCCTCCTGCAGCGCGAGATCGCTACCGCCGCCGCGTGGGATGCGGCTCGCGCCGAGCAGCATTCTGTTGCGCAGCAAGCACTTGCCGCCGCGCAGGCTCGGCATGCCGCGCTTCCCGCCGCCGTGGACGCGTCCGTCAGCTGCGTCCGCCTCCTCGGCGCGATCGGCTTCACCTGGGAACACGACGCACACCTCTACTGGCGACGCGCCGTCGCGCTGTCTGGATCCCTCGGCCGATCAGCCGCCCGCACCCTCGGCGAACGCGCCCAGGCCACGACCCGCGACCTGACCCTCGCCGGCCCCCAAGACTGCCTCGAACTGCGCCGCCAGATCGCGTCCGTCCTCGACCAGGCCGAGCCGTCCGCTCGCGTGCTCGCCGACGCCGGGCTCGCCGCGCCGCACTACCCGAAGCCGTACGGACTGGATGCCGGACCGCTTGAGCAAGCCGTCATCGCCGAGGAGTTCGAGCGGCGCGGAATTCCTCAGCCCACCACGGTGATCGGCGAATGGGTGCTGCCGACTCTGCTCGTGCACGGCTCCACGGAGCAACGCGACCGGTTCGTCCTGCCGACTCTGCGCGGTGAGATCCGCTGGTGTCAGCTGTTCAGCGAACCGGGCGCGGGCTCGGACCTCGCCTCGCTCACCACCCGGGCGACCAAAGTGGACGGTGGCTGGCGGATCTCCGGCCAGAAGGTCTGGACGTCGCTCGCCCGCGATGCGCACTGGGGCGTCTGTCTCGCCCGGACGGACCCGGACGCGCCGCGGCACCGGGGAATCTCGTATTTTCTCGTCGACCTGGCCGCGGAAGGCGTCACGGTCCGGCCGATCAGGCAGGCCACCGGACGCGCGGAGTTCAACGAGGTCTTCCTGGACGACGTGTTCGTCCCGGACCGCGACCTCGTCGGCGAGCCGAACAGCGGCTGGCGGCTCGCGACGACCACGCTGGCCAACGAGCGGCACAACATGGGCGCGACGCTCGCGCACGGTTCGTCGGACCGGATCCGCCAGTTGCTCCGTAACAATCCAGACGATCCCGACGCGCTGTCCGCGCTCGGCCGGTGCGTGTCGCGGGAACTCACGCTCGCCACGCTCGGCCTCCGCAGCGTGCTGGCGCGGCTCGCCGGGCTGGACCTCGGGGCCGAGGTCAGCGTGCAGAAGGTGTTCAGCGCGCTCGCCCAGCAGGAGGGTTCGCGCGAGGTGATCGCCCTGCTCGGCCCCGGTTCGGCCAGCGCGGAGGACGGGCACGTCCTCGACCATCTCGGCCTGCCCGCCGTGCTGTTCGGCGGCGGGACGGTGGAAATTCAGCTCAATCTCATTGCTCAACGCGTCCTCGGCTTGCCCCGCTGACCCCGACTACTAGGAGAAAACGCATGCATCCGGAGCTGTCGGAGCGCTCGCGAAGGCTCCGCGCGCAGTTGCGCGAGTACTTCGCCCGCATCATCGACGAGGACGACCGCCGCGCGCTGGTCGAGCAGACCGAGGGCGGTCCGGTGTTCGACCGGATCCTGCGCCGGATGGGCGCGGACGGCTGGCTCGGCCTCGGCTGGCCGGAGGAATACGGCGGCCGCGGCGAGGATCCGGAAGCGCTTTTCGTGTTCTACGACGAGGTATTGCGCGCCGGCGCCCCGCTGTCGCTGGTCACGTTGAACACGGTCGCGCCGGCGTTGATGCATCACGGCACCGAGGAGCAGAAGAAGTTCTTCCTGCCGCCGATCCTGCGCGGCGAGCTGATGTTCGCGATCGGCTACACCGAACCCGGCGCCGGCACCGACCTGGCGTCGCTGCAGACGCGGGCGAAGATCGACGGCGACTCGCTCGTCATCAACGGCAACAAGATCTTCACCAGCGCGGGAATCTTCGCCGACTGGATCTGGCTGGCCGTGCGGACCGATCCGGACGCGCCCCCGCACCGCGGCATCTCCGTCGTGCTCGTGCCGACTGACACGCCTGGTTTCTCCGCCACCGAAATCCATACGGTGGGCGGGATCAGCACGTCGGCGACGTACTATGAGGACGTCCGAATTCCACTGTCCAATGTGGTCGGCGAGCTGAACAACGGCTGGCGGCTCATCACCAGCCAGCTCAACCACGAGCGCGTCGCTCTCGCCGCGCGCGGCGGCATCGCGAACCAGATGTACGACGCGGTGCTCAAGTGGGCGCAGGAGGAGCCGTTCGGACCGGGAACGGTGTACGACCTGCCGTGGGTCCGGCACACGCTGGCCGAGGTCTACGCGCTGCTCAGCGCCACTGACCTGATCAACCTGCGCCTGGTCGCGGACGTCGCCGCGGGCACCCTTGGCGGCGGGGATTCCGCTGCTGCCAAGGTGTTCGGCACCGAAGCGGTGGTGACCGCGTACAGCAGGCTTCAGGAAGTTCTCGGCGCTCGCGGCCTGCTGCGGCCCGATTCGCCCGGGGCAGCGGTGAACGGGCGCGTCGAGACGCTTGCCCGGCGCGCGCAGAACAACACCTTCGGCGGCGGCACCAACGAGGTGCTGCGCGAGATCGTCGCCGCGAAAACCCTCGGCATGACGCTGTCCGCACGCCGTCGTCCGGAAAAGGCCAGGAGCTGACATGGATTTCGACCTCAACGACGACCTGGGCGCGGTCCGCGCGCTGGCCGCCAAGATCTTCGCCGACCGTGCGACGGTCGACCGGGTGGTGGCCGTCGAGAAGCAGGGCGGCTTCGACGCCGATCTCTGGCGGGTGCTCGCCGAAGCGGATCTCCTCGGGATCTGCCTGTCCGAAAGGGACGGTGGGGCCGGGTTGGGCCTGTCCGGCTTGGCGGTGCTGCTCGAAGAAGCGGGCCGGCACGTCGCACCGGTTCCGTTGTGGAACGTGATCGTGGGCGGACTGTTGCCGGTTTCGCGGTTCGGCACCGAGGATCAGCGGAACCGGATCCTGCCGCGCGTGCTGGACGGTTCGACGCTGCTGGTCGGTGCGTTCGACGACGCGGTTTCGGTGACCGCGACTCGGCGCGGCGAAGAACTCGAACTCACCGGCGAAGTGGTCTCGGTCCCCGCTGGCGCCGAGGCGGACCTGGTTCTGGTGCCGGTCCGGGAAGACGAGCAGGTCCACTTAGTACTCGTCCCGACGGTCAACCTCAGTGTGACCCCAGTCGAAGTCACCAGTCGCGAAAGCCACGCGTCGATCGTCTTCGACAAAGCAGTGGTTACCGCACAGGACGTCCTGGTCTCCGGCGACGACGCTCTGCAGTGGACACTCCGCAGGCTCCGGGTTGCGCTGGCCGCGGTCAGCGTCGGCGTGTGTGCTCAGGCGTTGGAGACCACCGCGAAGTACACCTCGGAGCGAGTCCAATTCGGACGTCCACTGTCGACAAATCAAGCTGTCGCTGTGCGGGCCGCCGACGCCTACCTCGACACCGAGGCGATCCGCGTCTGCACGCAGCGCGCGGCCTGGTTGCTGGACGAGGGCCGCGAGGACGAGGCAGAAATCGCCGCACTGGTGGCCAAGTGGTGGGCGTCGCGCGGGGGGCTGCGGGTGGTGCACGCGACCCAGCACCTGCACGGCGGCATCGGCGCGGACGTCGACTATCCGATCCACCGCTACTTCCTTTGGGGACGCCAGGTCGCCTTCACTCTCGGCAGCGCCGACGCACTCGCCGCCGAACTCGGGGAGCGGCTCCCGTCGGCACCCCCGATCGGCGCCCCGGCCTAGGAGACTCCCGTGCCCATCGACCTTGACAAGGCGCTCAACGCCCCGCCCCGCACCCAGCAGCTCGCCTGGACCACGAGGGACGTGCTGCTGTACCACCTTTCTCTGGGCTCCGGCAGCTCGCTCCGGTACAGCTATGAACGAGATCTGGAAGTCCTCCCGACCTTCGCCCTCGTTGCCGGACAAGGCATTTCCGCCGGAGACAGTCCGGCGGAGGGTCTGACGCTGCCCGGCGTAGACGTCGATCTCAGGAGACTGCTGCACGCCGGACAGGTCGTCACGCTCCACCGCGACCGATTGCCGGCGGCTGGCTCGGCGGAGCGAACCACGCGGATCGCCGAAGTCCAGGACAAGGGCAAGGCCGCGGTCATCGTGCTGGTCCACGAGGTTGCGGACGCTGATGGTCCACTATGGACGTCCACAATGTCCATCTGGGCGCGCGGCGAGGGCGGTTTCGGGGGAGACCCAGGCACCGCGCCTGGGCCGAAGAAGCCGGAAGGCGACCCGACGCACGTGTTAGACGTCGTTACCACCGACGACCAGGCACTGCTCTACCGGTTGAATGGGGACCTCAACCCGCTCCACGCAGACCCGGAGTTCGCCGCCGCAGCAGGCTTCGATGCGCCGATCCTGCACGGACTCGCGTCCTACGGCCTGGTCGCCAAAGCCGTCGTGGACCACCTCCTCGACGGCCGCCCCGCGCGGCTCCGCGAACTGGGAGCACGCTTCGCCGGCCCGGTGATTCCTGGCGAGACATTGAGAATTTCGGTCTGGCAACAAGAAAATGAACTGGCCCTGCGCGTGACCTGCCCCGAACGCGACGACGCGGCAGTCCTCACCGATGCCTGGGCCCGCACGACTTCAGGAGGTGCGTGATGGGCACTCCGGTCATCGTGGACGCGATCCGGACCCCGTTCGGAAAGCGCCGCGGCGCACTGTCCGGCATCCACGCGGTCGAACTCCTCGGCCACGTGCAGCGCGGAATCATCGAACGCGCCGGCATCGACCCCGCGCTGGTCACCGATGTCGTCGCCGGCTGCGTCACGCAGGCCGGGGAGCAGTCCAACAACGTCGGCCGCTTCGCCTGGCTGCACGCCGGACTCCCGGACGAGACCGCGACCACCACGATCGACGCGCAATGCGGGTCCGCGCAACAGGCCGTGCACCTGATCGCCGCGCAGATCGCGGCCGGGCTGGTGGACGTCGGCATGGCGTGCGGGGTCGAGTCGATGAGCCGGGTGCCGCTGCTGAGCAACCTCGGCGACGCCGGCCGTCCGCGTCCGGAGTCCTGGAAGGTCGATCTGCCCGCCCAGTACGAGGCCGCCGACCGGATCGCCGCACGTCGCGGGCTCACTCGCGCGGATCTGGACGCGTTCGGCCTCCGCTCGCAGCAACGCGCCCGCCGCGCCTGGGTCGAGGGCCGATTCGGCCGGTCGATCCTGCCGGTTCAGCTCGACGACGGCCTGTTCGACCGTGACCAGGGCCTGCGCGACACCAGCACCGAAGCCCTCGCCGGACTCGCCCCCATCAAGGAAGAAGGCCTGCACACCGCAGGCACGGCATCCCAGATCTCCGACGGCGCGTCGGCTGCGCTGCTGGTCGACGCCGACCAGACCTTCGGACTGCGCCCGCGCGCCAGGCTGGTCGCGCAGACCATCGTCGGCGCCGAGCCGAAGTACCTGCTCGATGGACCGATCCGCGCCGCCGAACGCGTGCTGGGCCGGGCCGGGATGGCCGTCGCGGACATCGATCTGTTCGAGGTCAACGAAGCGTTCGCGTCGGTTCCGCTGTCGTTTGCCCGCACGCTCGGCGTCGACGAGGACCGGCTGAACGTCAACGGCGGCGCCATCGCGATCGGCCATCCGGTCGGCGCGACCGGGATCCGGCTGCTGGCGGAGATCGTGGACGAGCTGGAACGCCGGGACCGAACGCTGGGTCTGGTGGCGATCTGCGCCGGCGGGGCACAGGCGACCGCGGCGATCGTGGAGCGGCTCTGAGATGTATCGGCTGAGCGGTTTCGACGGCAAGGTCGCGGTGGTGACCGGTGCGGGCCGGATGCGGTCGATCGGCCGGTCGATCGCGGTCGAACTGGCGCGGGCGGGGTGCGCGGTCGTGGTGACCGGCAGCGGCCGCGCACCCAGCCGATTCCCGGCGGAAGAGCAAGCGGCCGGTTGGCAGGACATCCAGTCCGTGGCCGACGAGATCCGTCAGCTCGGCGGCCAGGCGCTGCCGGTGGTGAGCGATGTCGCTGACCCGGTGCAGGTCGACCGCTTGTTGGAGACAGTCCTCGAAGCGTTCGGCCGCGTGGACATCGTCGTCAACAACGCCGCGGCCGCGCGCGGACCGGATCGCGTGCCGGTGCTGGACCTTGACGTCGAGACCTGGGACCGGGTCATCGAGGTCAACCTGCGCGGGCCGTTCCTGATGACCCGCGCGTTCGGCAGGCGGCTGGTCGAGCAGGGCGACGGCGGGGTGTTCGTGAACATCTCCTCGATCGGCGGGAAGCTGTCCGGGGCCGGATCGGCGGCCTATTCCGCGTCCAAAGCCGCGCTGCAGTCGTTGACTTCTTCGACGGCCAAGGAGCTGGGCGAACACGGGATCCGGGTGAACGCGCTGTGCCCCGGCGTCGTCGGCACGAGCAGGCTGGACGACGTGGACCTGGATTCGTGGGCCGAGTACGTTCGCGCGCAGGTGCCGTTGCGCCGGGCCGGCGAACCGGCCGACATCGCGGCGGCCGCGGTGTTCCTGGCCAGCGCGGAGGCGGGCTGGGTGACCGGGCAGTGCTGGAACGTCGACGGCGGGCAGCTGACGATCCGTTGACCGACACTGATCACTACGGGAGGCGACCGATGACCGATCGGGACGACATCATCGCGCGGCTGACCGCGCCGGGCGCGGAGTTCGAGATCCGGTCGGAACCGGTCGCGGGCCGTCCGGCGAAGGTGTTCGCGCGGCGGCATCGGAGCTTGACCGAATTGCTGGCGGCCTCCCGCGAGTTCGGCGACCGCGAGTATCTGGTCACTGTGGACAGTCGGCTCACTTTTTCCCAGCACTACGACGAGGTCGCCGCGCTGGCCGCGGTGCTCCGGACCGAATACGGGGTCGGGCGCGGGGACCGGGTCGCGTTGTGCGCGGCGAACTGTCCGGAGTGGATTGTCGGATTCTGGGCGGCGGTGTCGCTCGGCGCGATCGCGGTCGGGATGAACTCGATGTGGGCCGCGCCGGAGGTCGCGCACGGACTCGACCTGACCACGCCGAAGGTCGTGCTGACCGACGCGGCCCGGAAACCGCTGGTCGCGGACGGGTATCCGGTGCTGGAGTTCGGCAGCCCGCAGTACCGGGAACTCCTCGGCCGCCACGAAGGCGTCGACCTGAAGCCGGAGCCGGTCGACGAGGACGACCCGGCCGTCATCCTCTTCACCAGCGGCACTTCCGGGCATCCGAAGGGCGCGACGCATTCGCACCGCAACGTGCTCGCCGCGGTCTGGTTCCACCTGTTCAACGACGCGCTCGCGGCGGAATTCGGCCGTCCGGCGAAGGATCGCCGGTTCCTGCTGGCCACGCCGCTGTTCCACATCGCCGCCCTGCACAACCTCGCCGTCGTGCGGCTCGCGGTCGGCGACACCGCCGTGCTGCACCAGGGGAAATTCGACATCCACCGGGTGCTGGACCTCGTGCAAACCGAGCGGATCACCAACTGGGGCGCGGTCCCGACGATGCTGTCGCGCCTGGTCGAAGCCGATCTTTCCGGCTACGACCTCAGCACGCTCAAGACGGTCTCGGTCAGCAGCGCGCCGTCGACCGCCGAGCTGAAAGACCAGCTGCGGGAGGCGCTGCCCGGGGCGGGGGCCTCGCTGAGCACCAACTACGGCCTCACCGAATCGTCCACCGCCGCCACCCTCGCGACTCCGGCCGAACTCCTCGCCGACCCGGACACCGCGGGCCGTCCCGTCCCGAACATGGAAGTGCAGATCCGCGACACCGAAGGCCGCCCGGTCCCGGACGGCACGGACGGCGAAATCCACCTTCGCGGCCCGCAGGTGATGCTCGGCTACTTCAACGATCCGGCCGCGACCGAGGCCGCGTTCACCGAGGACGGCTGGTTCCGGACCGGCGACCTCGGCCAGCTGCGCGACGGTGCGCTGACCGTGCTGAGCAGGCGCAGCGACCTGATCCTGCGCGGGGCGGAGAACATCTACCCGGCGGAGGTGGAAGAACAGCTCGCCGGACACCCCAGCGTCGCCGAATGCATCGTGGCCGGGCTGCCGGATCCGGACTATGGCCAGATCGTCGCCGCGAAGGTCGTGTTGCGTGGCGAGTCCGAAGTGGACGCTGACACCCTGCGCGGCTATCTCGCTGGCCGGCTTGCCCGGTACAAGGTCCCTGCGGCCTGGTTCCTGACCCGGGACCCGTTGCCGCGCAACGCGACCGGGAAGGTGGTCCGGCGGCTGGTGCGATGGGAGTGAACCGCGAGCAGTGGGAGCCGCTGCTCGCCGACCTGGCCGCCCGTCGCTCGGCCGCACAGGCGATGGGCGGCGAAGAACGTCTCGCCCGGCTCGGCGGCCCCAACGCGCGTGACCGGATCGCGGCGTTGCTCGACCCCGGCAGCTTCGCTGAGATCGGCTTGCTCGGCGGAGAGTTGCCTGCGGACGGCTTCGTCGCCGGAAGCGGCAGCGTCGACGGGAAGCCGGTGCTGGTCGGTGCGGAGGACTTTTCCGTTGCTGGCGGGTCGATCGGCGTTGCCGCGGCGTCCAAACGGGAACGTCTCGCCCGGCTCGCGGGACAGGAACGCGTGCCGCTGCTGATGTTCCTGGAAGGTGCCGGGCATCGGCCGTCGAACAGCCTGCACCCGCACCGTCCGGCCCCGAACGATCTCCAAGCGCTGGCTGATCTGTCTGGGAAAGTGCCGGTCGTCGCGGTGGTCGCCGGGCCGTCGGCCGGGCACAGCGCGCTCACCGCCGCGCTCGCGAACCTCGTGGTGTTGGTGCGGGGGAGCGGGCAGCTGTTCTCCGCCGGTCCGCCGCTCGTGCGCGCGGCCCTGGGCGAGGACGTGTCCAAAGAGGAACTGGGCGGAGCCGAGGTCCATGCGGTCCACAGTGGACTTGTCGACCTCGTCGCCGCCGACCTTCCCGAGGCGATCGGGCAAGTCCGCCGCTACTTGAGCCTGATCCCGCCGTCCGCCTTAGCCGCCGAGCAAGAACGCCGGACGGACTCGCTCCTGGACTTGATCCCGCCGAACGACCGCGTGCCCTACGACGTGCGGCCAGTGATCGAGGAACTGCTTGATCGCGAAAACTGGTTCGAGCTGGGCCATGACCACGCCGCGTCGATGCTGACCGGGCTGGGCAGGCTGGGCGGACACGTCATCGGCGTCGTGGCGAACCAGCCTGCGGTGCGCGCCGGAGCGATCGACACGCCGGCAGCCGACAAGGCCGCCCGGTTCATCGAGCACGTCACGGGATTCGGCGTGCCGCTGCTGATGCTCGCGGACAACCCGGGCCTGCTCGGCGGCCGGGACCAGGAACGCGCGGGCGTGCTGCGTGCCGGTGCGCGGCTGTTCCTTGCCCAGCACCGCGCGGAAGTGCCGAAATTCCACGTGACGATGCGCAAGGCGTTCGGTTTCGGCAGTTCGGTGATGGGCCAGAACGCCTTCGACCGGCAGACCCTCAGCCTCGCGCTGCCCGGGGCGACGCTCGGCGCCATGCCGGCGCGCGTCGGCGCCGAGACGTCCAAAGCCGACGCCGGGACCAGCCAAGCGCTCGCCGAGGGCGAGGCAGCGGGGCCGTGGCGGCTCGCGGGCACCGTGACTTACGACGACGTCGTGCATCCCGCGGAATTGCGGAATCGGCTGCTGGCCGGACTGCGGCTGGCGATTCCCGCGCGCTGAACCGTTCTTCGCGAAAAGGACGAGCCGATTCGTCCCTCTGGCTGCTGTACGGCCGCCGTTTTCTGCGCCACCGTGAGATGTCTTCGCTGGTGAACGGTGCGGCTCGGCCAAAGCAGCAGGAGGAATGAGCATGCACGTGACAAAAGCCCTGAAGTCATGGAGATCCGCGGTCGTGGCGGTGGTGTGCCTGAGCCCGCTCGCGGTCGCGGCCGCCCCCGCTCTGGCGGCGGCGGACCGTTACGTCAACCTCCATCAATGCGTCTACACCAACGGCAGTTTCCTTTACACGAATGAACTTTCCACCACTCCCAACACTTCGTTCAATACCGGGACGAACATCGCGGACCCGCGCGACAACGCGGCGCGTTGCGGTGCGGCGGCCAGCGGCTGGGTGGTCGACGCGGCGAACACCGCGGTGCAACCCCTCGACCGCGTCCGCGGCCGGTTCCTGAATCTGCATCAATGCGTGTACAGCAACGGCAATTTCCTGTACACCAACTTGCTGGCGACCACGCCCAATTCGCCGTTCACCACCGGAACGAATCTTTCCTACACGCCGGATTCCTCGGTGGGCTGCGGTCCGGCGGTCAGCGGATGGACGGTCGACGCGGCGAACACGGCGGTGCAATCCCTGGATCTGGCCGCCCGCCGGTTCCTGAATCTGCACCAGTGCGTGTACACCAACGGCAAATTCCTCTACACCAATGTCCTCGCCACCACCCCGAACACCCCGTTCAACACCGCGACCAACGTCTCGGACACCCGGGACACCACGGTGCGGTGCGGTCCCGCGGGAGGCGGCTGGAGACTGGACAGCGTGAATTCGTCGGTCCAGTCCCTGGACCTGGGCACCCCCTGACAATTTCCCGGAGAAACTCCCGGTGAGCGCCGCTCGCCGGGAGTTTTCCGCGTGCGGGCGGGTCCGGCTGTCCGCCCAGCGGGAGTGGCGCTTGCCGCCCGTCCCTCCGCGACCTAGCGTCCTGCCAAACGCTTGCTCAAGGAGGGGTGATGACCGGTCTCCGGACGGACTTCGCCGAGTTCACCGGCCAGCGGGCCGAGCCGCCGCGGGTGGCCCGGTACGCGGTGAACGAGGCGATGATCCGCAACTGGGTCGAGGCGGTCGACGACCGCAATCCGGTGTACGTCGACGACGCCGCGGCCAAGGCGACCGGCCGTCCCGGCGTGATCGCGCCGCCCGCGATGTGCTCGACCTGGATCATGGCCGGATACCGGCGCTACCGCGAGATCCAGGCGCTGCGCCGCGAGGGCGCGGTGGAGGACTTCGCGTACTCGCGGCTGATGAGCGTGCTCGACGCGGCAGGCTACACCTCGGTGGTGGCCACCGACGTCGAGCAGGAGTACGTCCGCGAGATCACCCCGGGCACGCACGTGACCTGCCACTTCACCATCGAGGCGGTCTCGGAATGCAAACAGACCGCGCTCGGCTACGGGCATTTCGTCACGCTGCGCAAGCACTACCTGGACGAAGCGGGCGAGCTGCTGGTCGACGAACGCTTCCGCATCCTGCGGTTCCGCCCGGCGGAGCGGAGCGCGTGATGGGGGAGCACACCGCGGTCCCGCGGCTCACGATCACCCAGGACAACCAGTTCTTCTTCGACGCCGCCCGCGAGGGACGGCTGGAGATCCAGCGCTGCACCGACTGCCAGACTCTCCGGCATCCGCCCGGCCCGGCGTGTCCGGTTTGCCGGAGCTTCGCGTGGGACACGGTCGTCGCCAGCGGTCGCGCGGTATTGCACAGCTGGACGGTGCTGTACCACCCGAAGGACCCCGCGTTCGACTACCCGCTCGCCGTCGGCCTTGCCGATCTGGACGAGGGCATCCGGCTGGTCGCGGATATCGCCGGAGTCGACCACGACCAGCTGGAAGTGGGCCTGCCGCTGCAGGTGGGCTTCAGCGAGCACGCGCACGGCGAAATCCTCCCGCAGCTGCGGCCGCGAGACCCGAAGGAGCACACCCGATGACCCTGGCTCTCGGAGACCGGCTGCCGGAGCTGGCGATCCCGTTCGACCGCACCACGATCGTCGCGACGGCGATCGCGTCGCAGGATTTCGAGGACGTGCACCACGATCCGGGCAAGGCGGCCGAACGCGGGATGCCGGACGTCTTCATCAGCATCAACGCCACCAACGGGTTCATCGACCGCTACGTCACCGACGTCTGCGGCCCGGCGACCCGGATCCGCAAGGTCTCGCTGCGGCTCGGGTTGCCGTTGTTTCCCGGTGACACGCTCACTTTCTCCAGCGAGGTCATCGAAGTCGGGGACGGATCGGCGACGATCAAGGTCACCGGAAGCCACGACCGCGGCGTGCATGTGTCGGCTCGAGTGACGGTGTCGGCATGAGCTTCGCGAGGCAGGCGGCGATCGCCGGGATCGGCGCGACTGAGTTCAGCAAGAATTCCGGCCGCAGCGAATGGCAACTCGCTTGCGAATGCGTCCTCGCCGCGCTCGCCGACGCGCAGATCCCGGTCGAAGAAGTCGACGGATTCGCGCTGTTCACGATGGAAACCAACCCGGAGATCGCGGTCGCGCGGGCGTTGGGGATCCCGCAGCTGAAGTTCTTCAGCCGCATCCCGCACGGCGGCGGCGGGGCGTGCGCGCCGGTGCAGCAGGCGGCGCTCGCGGTCAGTTCCGGGGTCGCCGACGTCGTCGTGGTGTACCGGGCGTTCAACGAGCGTTCCGGCCACCGTTTCGGGGCTGGGCCGCCGCCGTTCGCCTACACCGCGAATACCGATCAGGAATACCGGAACTGGATCAATCCGTACGGCTTGCTCACTCCCGCACAGCAGGAAGCCTTTCTGGCGCGGCGGTACATGCACAAATACGGGGCGACGAGCGAGGACTTCGGCCGCGTTTCGGTGCTCTCCCGCAAACACGCGGCAGTGAATCCGCAAGCGTGGTTTCACGGGCGGCCGATCAGCCTCGAAGATCACCAGTCGTCGCGGATGATCGCCGATCCGTTGCGGTTGCTTGACTGCTGTCAGGAAAGCGACGGCGGGCAAGCGCTGGTGATCGTGGGCGCGGAGCGGGCGCGCGACCTGCCGCATCCGCCCGCGGTGATCGCTGGAGCGGCGCAAGGCGTGGGGCCGCAGCAGATTTCGATGAGCAGCTACTATCGGGACGACATCGACGAAATGCCCGAGGTGCAGCTGGTCGCCGAGCAGTTGCGGGCGCAATCCGGCGTGGGGCCGGAAGGAATCGACGCCGCGATTCTGTACGACGCTTTCACGCCGATGGTGTTGCTGCAGCTGGAGGAATACGGATTCTGCGGCCGCGGCGAAGCGAAGGACTTCATCGCGAGCGGAGCGCTCGAACTCGACGGACGGCTGCCGGTCAACACGCATGGCGGCCAGTTGGGGGAGGGGTACATCCACGGGGTCAACGGGATCGCCGAGGGCGTCCGGCTGATTCGCGGCAGTTCGGTGAACCAGCCCGCGAAATCCCTGGAACACGTGCTCGTCACCGGCGGATCTCCGGTGCCGCACTCCGCGATCGTGCTCGCGGCGGACCGCTGATGGAGACGTTCGCGGAAGTAGTCCGGTCCCGGCGCGGGGACACGCACGAGGGGCTGCGGTTCGAAGGCCGAAGCTGGGCGTGGGACGAGGTCGTCCGCGAGGCAGCCGTGCGGGCTTCGCTGCTGCGCACGTTCGAGCCGGGGCCTGGCCGGACTCAGCGGCACGTCGGGGTGCTGCTGCAGAACCTGCCGGATTTCGTGTTCTGGATCCTCGCCGCCGCGGTGACCGGTGACGTCCTGGTCGGCATCAACTCCACCCGGCGCGGCGCGGAGCTGGCGGCGGACATCAGCCACACGGACGTCGACGTGCTGCTCACCGAACCGTTGTACGGCACGGAAATCGCGAGCCTTGACCTGCCGGCTGTCCGCCGCGTCCTCGACGTGGAATCGGCGGAGTACCAAGACCTGCTGGCCGCGCACGCCGACGCGGAGATGCCCGCGTCCCTCCCGGACCCGGCGGCGATCTTCCTGCTGCTGTTCAGCTCCGGCTCCACCGGCACGCCGAAGGCGGTCATCTGCAGCAACGGCCGCCTCGGCCGGTTGACCGACGCGCTGGCCGAACGCGTCTCGCTGCACCGCGATTCGGTCACCTACCTGTGCCTGCCGATGTTCCACGGCCACGCGATCATGATGAACCTCGCCGCGGCGGCGAAGGTCGGCGCGACGGTTGTCCTGGTCCGGAAGTTCTCGGCGTCGCAGTTCGTCCCGGACCTCCGCGCGCACGGCGTCACCTACTTCAACTACGTCGGCCGGGTGCTCAGCTACGTCGTCGCGCAGCCGGAACAGCCGACCGACGCCGACAACCGGCTGGAGGTCGCGTTCGGTTCGGAAGCCGCGCCGGGCGAATCCGCCGAATTCCGCCGTCGATTCGGTTGCGAGGTACGGGAAGGCTACGGTTCCAGCGAGGGCGGACTCCGCATCGTGCCGGAACCGGACGCGCCGCCGAACGCGCTGGGCCGCCCCGCGCCCGGAATGCGCGCGGAAATCCGCGACCAGGACAACCGGGAATGCCCGCTCGCGGAATTCGACGAGAACGGCTTGCTGCTCAACGCGGAGGAAGCGACCGGCGAGATCGTCGCGGTGGGGCGCGGGAAAACGTTCGAGGGCTACTACCGGCACCCCGCCGCGATGGCCGAACGGCTGAAATTCGGCGGCGAGGACTTCTGGACCGGCGACCTCGGCTACCGCGACCGCGACGGCTACCTGTACTTCGCCGGCCGGGCCGCGGACTGGCTCCGCGTCGACGGCGAGAACTTCGGCACCGCCCCGGTCGAGCGGATTCTGGGCCGCTACCCGGCGTTCGCGGCGGCGCACTGCTACGGAGTGCCCGACCCGAGGACCGGAGATCTGCTGATGGTGTCCGTCATTCTCGCTGAGGATGCCGCGTTCGATCCGGAAGACTTTGACGAATTCCTTGCCGCACAACCGGATCTCGGTACGAAATGGCGACCGGCGTTCGTGCGGATCATCGACGAGGCTCCGGTCACCGGCAGCGGCAAGGTCGACAAAGCGCCGTTGCGCGCGCAGGGCTGGGAGGACGACCGGGTCTGGTACGCGCCGAGCCGGACCAGCCCGTACCGGCCGCTCACCGCGGAGGACCGCCGCGAGCTGCGGGCCGAATTCCGCGCGCACGGCCGGGAAAACTCGCTGCCCGCGGCGTCGCGGCGCTGATCAGCGCGGCGGGAGCCCCAGGGAGATCGAGGCGAACGCCTCTCGCAGCGTCGTCGGCACCGTCTTCTCCAGACTCTCGTCCAGAAACCGGTTCAGCACGGTGGTCATCGCCGCGATCGCGATGTCGGACACCAGTTGCGGATACAGCTCGCCGACCCGCGTCCCGGTGCGTTCGGCGATCGCCTTGACCAGCTCGCCGGTTTCCACCCGGGCCAGCGCGGTGCGCATCTCCGGTGTCGCACTCCACGCTTGCACCGCGCTGAGCTGGTCGGATGCCGGCTGGCCGTACGGCACCCCGTCGGCGCGCAACGGTTCGATGAGCGCTTCGGCGAGCGCGGTCCACAGCGGCTCGTGCGCCGGACGCTCCCGCAGCAGCTCCGCGCTGCGCCGGATCCGGTGCTCCTGCCGGTAGGCGACCGCGTCGTATTTCGTGGCGAAGTAGTTGCTGAAAGTCCGCAGCGACACCCCGGCCCGCTCCGCGATGTCCTCGCGGACAACGTTGTCTGGACCTCTCTCGTACATCAGCGCCACGGCGGCGTCGCTCAGCGCTTTGCGCGTGTCGAGTTTCTTGCGTTCTCGCAAGCCGAGCGGTCGTTGGTCAGCCATGCCGCCCACGGTATCCAATCGGGCGCCGCATTCGCGGGGCCGACCGGTTTTGTTATGGACGAGCGCCGCGCAGGAACTGTTCGACGGCGGTCTCGACGAGCCCGTCGAGCAATTCCGGCGGAACGAGGTCGCCGTTGCCGAGGGTCGCGATTCCTTGCAGTGTCGCGAACAACACGACCCCGATCCGCTGCGTCGGCCCGTCCTGCAGCGCGCCCTGCTCCTGGCCCTCGACGATCAGGTCGTTCATCAGCCCGAACGGCGCTTCGGCGGCCTGCACGATCCGGGACGCGCCAGGGCGATGCTTGCTGGTGTACATCAATTCGAGCAGCGCCGAGTTCTCGGTGGCGAAGCGGGTGTACGCCGTGGCTGCCGCGTGGACGCGACCCGGAAAGTCGTCCGCGGTCTTCAACGCCGTGCGCAACGCGCTGTCCAAGCGGGCGAACCCGGCTTCGGCGAGGGCGTCGAGCAACGCCTGCCGATCCGGGAAATGCCGGCGCGGCGCGGCGTGGCTGACGCCGATCTCCCTGGCGAGGTCGCGCAACGACAGCTGATCGGCTCCGTGCGCGCGCAGGCCGCGTTCGGCCGCGTCGAGCAGGGCGATGCGGAGGCTGCCGTGGTGGTAGGGGCGGTCGTCGGACTGGTCGGGCACCCGGTCAGTCTAGCAGAATGTTTCCGTTGACAACATTGTTGCCGGTGCCTACTTTGGAGGCATGGACGCTATCGCGGAAAACCAGACCGGCCGCACCGCCGTGATCACCGGTGCGAACAGCGGATTAGGCCGCGCGACAGCCGTGGCGCTGGCAGCCAAGGGCGCACGGGTGGTGCTCGCGGTGCGCAACCTGCGCAGCGGTCGCGAAGCTGCTGCGGAACTGCCCGGCGACGTCGAAGTCCGGCAGCTCGACCTCGCCGATCTGGCGTCGGTCCGCGCGTTCGCCGCGGAGTTCGCCGAGCCGATCGACCTGCTGATCAACAACGCCGGCATCATGATCCCGCCGCTGTCGCGCACGGCGGACGGGTTCGAATCGCAGTTCGGGACCAATCATCTCGGCCATTTCGCGCTCACGAACCTGCTTTTGCCGCGGATCCGGGGCCGGGTGGTGACGGTTTCGTCGAACGGGCACCGGGTGGGCGCCATCGATTTCGCCGATCTGAATTGGGAGCGCAGGCCGTATCGGGCGGTAGCGGCTTACGGGCAGTCGAAGCTCGCGAACCTGCTGTTCACCGCTGAGCTTCAGCGGCGGCTGACTGAAGTCGGCTCGCCGGTGCTGGCGACGGCGGCGCATCCTGGCACGGCGGCGACGAATCTGTTGAAGGTCGAGACGCCGGTGTTGTCCTCGTTGGCCAAGGCCGGTATTCGACTGGTGGCGCAGAATTCGGAAGAGGGGGCGCGGCCGACGCTTTATGCCGCGTTGGCGGAGGTTCCCGGGAACAGCTATGCCGGGCCTCGTGGTTTCCTGCAGAACCGCGGTGCGCCGAAACTCGTTGGGCGGTCAGCGAAAGCGCGGGACGAGGAGGTTGCGCGTCGCTTGTGGACAGTGTCTGAGGAGCTGACCGGAGTGCGGTTTCCGTTGACTGTTTCGGCTTGAGTGCGGTGCTCGGGACCGCGTTCAGCTGCCCGGGATCGCGGCGGTGGAGCGGTGCGCTGGTGCGTGATCTCGCCGGGCTTGGCTCCGGTTTCGGGCCGCTCCGTGGTCGATTCGTTGGCAGGCTTTCCGGGATCCGCATTCGTATGTTCCCGGGAGCCGTTGCCCGTTCTCACCGCGTTTACGCTGGCGCGGCTCCGGTTTCGGTGAGGAACGCGGTCAGCTCCTTGGCCAGCCGGTCGGGTTGATCCTCCGGGATCAGCGTGCCGCTGTCCGGGATTTCGACCAGTCGGCCGTCTGGGAAGAGTTCGGCGAGCCGCCGCCCGTGGTCGGCGGGCATCATCCGGTCCTGGCCCGCCCAGACGACGAGGACGGGCCGATCGAATGCCCGCAGCCGCTCGGTCCAGGCGAGCAGTTCCCGCCGCGGCGGGCTGCCGGTGGCGAATTTGACCAGGTCCCGGCGGATTTCCTTGTCCCGCAACGCCGGGGTGAACCAGCCGTCGAGAATGTCGTCCGGGATGCGGCTTTCGCACATTCCGCCGTAGGCCGCTTTGGCGTGCCGGTAGAAGGACGTCCGGGTGACTTGCGCGTGCAGCCACGGCCCGCCCGGGAGCCGGAGCAGTTTGACCGCCGGGCGCGCGGGTTTGGGCGGGAAGTTGTCGAAGGCCTCGCAGGCGACCAACGCGAGCCGTCCGACCCGGGCGACGTGCTCGGCGGGCGCCATGCCGTCGGCGACGAGGAATTGGCCGCCGCCCCAGTCGTTGAGCACGATTGTCGCGTCGTGGAGGTCGAGCGCGTCGAGGAATTCGCCGAGCAGCCGGGCGACCCCGAACTGCGTGAGATCAGCGTCGGCCCGCATCGGTGCGAGGTGGGCGCCGAGCGGAAGGGTGGGCAGGATGCTCCGGTAGCCGGTCAGCAGCGGGACGACCTTGCGCCATTGCGTGCCGGACATGGGAAACCCGTGCCCGAACACGAGCGCCGGGCCGGTGCCGCCGGTATCTGCGTAGTCGATCGGCCCGGCGGACAGTTCCACGCGCGGCATCGGCCCTCCCTCGGGTCTCGCGACTAGAGTGATCGCTCTAGCCGCGAGACTAGGCCGCTCCGGGCTGGGCGGTCAACCCGGCCTGGAGATGGGGTCTTCTGTGGGCGGCTGTGGTGACTGCTTGGTGAGCGAGGCCGCGCCACCTGGCGGTTGGACAATGCGGCTCGGTGCGGGTCTTCCGTCTTCCGGCGCTGCGGGCCTCGGCGGTCCGGAACGGGGCGCGGTCGTGTGTGGCGACCGGTCGTCGGGCGAGTCTCTGTCGTGCGGGCCTGGCGACTCGGTGTGGTGCGGGAACGCGGTCTTCGGCTGGGCGGTCGTTGCGAATGCTGCGACGAGCGAACCTGAGGCGCGCGGTGTTGCGCGGGGCCTTCGGCAGATGTGCTGCCGGAGACTTTCGCCATCCGGTCCGGAATGACCGTATTCCGCGAAGCTTGCCGAAATTGCCCCCCCAGCAGGAATCACTTCCCGATGAAGACCACGCGGTTTCCGTCCGGGTCGGTGAGCGGCAGGATGCGCGCGCCGCCTCCGGGTTGTGGGCCGTCGTGGGTGGCGCCGGCCTTCGTGGCGTGGGCGGCGGCCGCGTCGAGGTCCGTTTCCTCCAGGACGACCGTCGATTGTCCGGCTCGGGCGGGTTCGGACCACACCTGCAGTCCGAACGTGTCGCCGAGATGCCATTCGAGCAGGCCGGGCATCGGGCGGGCGTCCGGGTCGCGGTCGAACAGGGCCGCGTACCACGCCTCGGCTCGGGCGAGGTCGGAGACGGTGCACTGGGCGAGCACTCGGCGGATCATGGCCGGTCCCTTCGTAGTGGTTTTGATCTGCAAGCACTTCCAGGAGACCACAAGTGCTAGCAAGATGCAAGCACTTCGGCAGCCGGCCGCCGGGTATCCGCTCTGGTGGACGAATCAGGCGAATTGCGTCCGGTGTGCCGAAGAACGGTTTCCTTCCCGGTACGGAAATCTGTGCGGCAGTCCGGAGATAGCGTTCATCTGCTGTTTCTCCGGCGGTTTTCCCTTGTCTTTGTGCGCGGCCTGGAATACGCCGGTCGCCGTGTCGGGCGGCAGGGACGAGGAGGACTCCTGTGTCGAGAATTCGTTGGCGTGCCGTGGCAGCGATGGCCGCGGCCGGTACTGTCGCGGCGGCTGTGCCCGCGCTGGCCGCGCCGGTGCGCACCGAGCACGTGTTGTTGCTTTCGGTTGACGGCCTCCACCAGTCGGACCTGGACTGGTACACGCGCACCCATCCCGGGTCCGCGCTGGCCGCGCTCGCGGCGCACGGCACCGAGTACGCGCACGCGAACACGCCGGTGCCGTCGGATTCGTTCCCCGGCATGGTCGCGCAGGTGACCGGCGGCAACCCCGCGAGCACCGGGATCTACTACGACGCCACCTACAACCGGGCTTTGCTCCCGGCGGGCACGACGTCCTGCGCCGGCGCCAAGCCGGGGTCCACAGTGGACTACACCGAGGATCTTGACCGCAACATGAGCGCCATCGACGCCGGGCAGGGGCTGCCGAACCTGCCCGACGGCGTGCTCGCGATGACCGGAAACCCGCGTTCGCTGATCAACCCGGGCGCGTTGCCTGTTGACCCGAAGACGTGCAAACCTGTTTACCCGCACCAATATCTTCGAGTGAACACCGTGTTCGAGGTCGCACGGCAGGCCGGGTTGCGCACCGCGTGGTCGGACAAGCACCCGGCGTACGAAATGCTCAGCGGCCCGTCCGGGAGCGGCATCGACGACCTCTTCACTCCGGAGATCAACAGCAAGGCTCCCAGCTCCAGCGACTGGACGAAGGACAACTCCGCGACCCAGCGTTATGACGGCTACAAAGCCAAAGCCGTGCTGAACGAGATCGACGGCTTCGACCACAGTGGACAGACTCGCGCTGGTACGCCCGGGGTGTTCGGCATGAACTTCCAGTCCGTTTCGACCGCGCAGAAGCTTCCGCTCTCCGGCGGCCAGCCGGGCGGATACCGTCCGGACGGCACGCCAGGTCCGGTGCTGCAGTCCGCTTTGGACTTTGTCGACCGGCAGGTGGGCGCGTTCACCGCCGAACTGCGAAACCGGCACCTCGACCGTTCGACGACCGTGATCCTCTCCGCGAAACACGGCCAGTCGCCGATCGACCCGTCCGCGCTGACCCGCATCGACGACGCCCCGCTGCTCTCCGGGCTGAACGCCGCCTGGCGGGCCGCGCATCCCGGTGCGCCCGATCTGGTCGCCCAATCGACCGACGACGACGCGATGCTGCTGTGGTTCACCGACCACTCGCCGGCGGCAGCCGAGTTCGCGCGGCAGTACCTGCTGGCGCAGTCCGGTACCGGAAACGGCAGCACCGGCGCGCCGAAACCGTTCACGCACGCAGGACTGACGACGGTCTACGCCGGAGCCGACGCCGCCCGCTACTTCCAGGTGCGCCCGGGCGACCCGCGGGTGCCGGACCTGGTCGGCATCGCGCAGCACGGCGTCGTGTACACCGGCGGCCACTCGAAAATCGCCGAACACGGCGGCGCGGCGGCGGACGACCGCGCGGTCCCGCTGGTCGTCAGCGGCGGGCACGGGGCGCGGATCCCGGCGGCGGTCGAGACGACCCAGATCGCGCCGACGATCCTGCGGCTGCTGAACCTGGACCCGCGTGCGCTGCAGGCGGTGCGGGAGGAGGGAACGGCTCCGCTGCCCGGCCTCGGCCGCTGACCGAACCTCGGCCCGGTTCGCGTTCTGAGCCGGGCCGGGGTTGGCGGGAGCGGCGATTCGACGTCACGCGGAGGGGCGGGGCGAGGTTGGCGGGAGCGGCGATTCGACCTCGCGCCGAGAGTCGGGCCGAGATTGCTGGTGAGTAGCGATTCGGCGAGGTGGGTGGAGCGGCCGGATGCGCCGGAAGGTCTGCTCGGCGAGGTGGGAGATTCGCGTGCGCAGCGGGCCACCAGGCGGATCCGGTCCGCGCGACGGAACAGGCCCTCGTCGACACAGAGAACCCGTAACTCAGTCAGACGCGGCACCAACGCGAGACAGCAGCAATCCCCAGTCCCATCCCTCGGGAAACCACCGCAAGCCCGACATCAACCCTGCTCACCGGCCTATTATGAGCAAAAGCTCACCCCCGCAGGAGGCCCGATGCCCGGAAAGCGACTGCAGCCGCGCAAGGAGCCCCGCCAGATCCGGGGCGAGTTGACCCGGCAGCGCATCCTCGCGGCCGCCGCGGGGGTGTTCGCTGAGATGGGGTACGCGGCGGGCACTACGAATCGGATCGCGGAGCGGGCGAGAGTGTCGATTGGGTCGCTGTATCAGTACTACCCGAACAAAGACGCCATCCTCGTCGCGCTGGCCTCGCGGCATCTCGACGCCGGGGCGGAAACCCTGCGCCGCCACCGGGAAACGGCTGGGCCGCCGGACTCGCTGGACGTTGCGCTTCGCGAACTCGTGCACGTCGCGATCCAGAACCACCTCGACGATCCGCAGTTGTTGCGCGTGATGGCCGAACAAGCCCCGCGTTCGGCGGAGTTGCTGGAGCAGGTCGCGCGGTACGAGGAGGAGCGGGTCGCGTACGTGCGCGGCCTCCTCGAGCCGGGAGCGGACGTGTCCAATGTGGACATGGCGGCGCGGATCGTGGTGAACACCGTGGAACTGCTCGTGCACAAGATGATCGCCGGGCCGGAACCGCTCGACCTGGCCGCGTTCGAGGACGAGCTGGTGGCCATGCTGACCCGTTACGTGACGGCTGGCTCCGAGCGGAGCAGCGGGTTGCGCCATTGAGTCGGCTGACGTGCGGAAGCCGTTTGTCAAGTGGCGGACATCACTGTGGACGTCGTGATCGATCAGGCGATCGATTCCGCGGTCACAGCCAGGGCGGAGCGGCGGGCGACGCGGGAGGGAACCGCCAGGAGAGGGGCGGAGGCGGTTCAGGCGGGTAGTCGGCGGTTTCCCGGCTCGGGACGTGCGTGGCGGCCCGTGCGGCGCGGAGGCGACGCTCTTCCGGCGGGGGCCGCGATAGCCCACGGCTATGACCGTGATCTCGTCGTACTCGCCGTCGAAAAAGGGCCTCCGGTTGGCTGCCGGAGGCCCGGCGGCATGGGAGTATCCAGCGCATCTGTACCTGAAGCGGGCGAAGTCGGACCAGGTGGCGACCCAAAACGCCGTCAGGCCCGGCCGGCGGATCTTCCGCGAACGAGCGGGAAGGAGACAGCATGCTGATCGGGGTGCTCAAGGAGGCACAACCGGGGGAGACGCGCGTCGCGGCGACTCCGGAGACGGTGGGCAAGCTGCGCGGGCTGGGCTATGAGGTCACTGTGGAGCCGGGGGCGGGGCTGGCGTCGGGGTTCTTCGACGAGGCCTATGCGGACGCGGGCGCGACGTCCGGGTCGATCGCGGACGCGGACGTCGTGTTCGGGGTGAACGCTCCCTCTTCCGAGCAGTTGGACGCGGTGAAGCCGGGCGCGGCGGTGGTGAGTCTGCTGGCTCCGGCGTTGAAGCCGGAGCTGGTGGAGGATTTGGCGAAGCGGCCGATCACGGCGTTGGCGATGGACGCGGTGCCGCGGATCTCGCGGGCGCAGTCGCTGGACGTGCTGTCCTCGATGGCGAACATCGCCGGATATCGCGCGGTGGTGGAGGCGGCGCACACGTTCGGGCGGTTCTTCACCGGGCAGGTGACTGCGGCGGGCAAGGTCAACCCGGCGAAGGTCCTCGTCGTCGGCGCGGGTGTCGCGGGGTTGGCGGCGATCGGCGCGGCCGGAAGCCTCGGGGCGATCGTGCGGGCGACGGACCCGCGCCCGGAGGTCGCCGATCAGGTGAAGAGCCTGGGCGGGGAGTATCTGTCCATCGAGGACCCGAACGCCGAAGTCTCCGCCACGGGCTACGCCAAGGAAATGGGCGACGACTACAAGGCGCGCGAGGCTGAGCTGTACGCGACGCAGTGTCGCGAGGCAGACATCATCGTCACGACGGCGTTGATCCCGGGCCGTCCGGCGCCGCGGATCATCACCGGCGAGATGGTCGCGTCGATGAAGGCCGGTTCGGTCATTGTGGACATGGCCGCGGCGAACGGCGGCAACGTCGAGGGTTCGGTGGCGGGCGAGAAGGTCGTCACCGACAACGGCGTCACGATTCTCGGGTACACCGACCTCGCGGGTCGGCTTCCGGCGCAGGCATCGCAGCTCTACGGCACCAACTTGGTGAACTTGATGAAGCTGATGACGCCGGAGAAGGACGGCCAGCTGGTCGTGGACTTCGAGGACGTGGTGGTCCGGTCGATCACGGTGGTGAAGAACGGCGAGCTGACGTGGCCGCCGCCTCCGGTGCAAGTCTCCGCAGCCCCACAGAAACCCGCGGCGGCGCCGGAGAAGAAGGAAGAGGCGAAGAAGGAGCCGATGTCCTCGGGGCGTCGGCTGGGTGTGGTGCTGGGGATCGCGGCGGTGTTCCTGCTGCTGGCGGCGTTGGCTCCGGCGGCGTTGCTGCCGCATTTGACGGTGTTCGCGCTGGCGATCGTGATCGGCTATTACGTGATCGGGCATGTGCATCACGCTTTGCACACGCCGTTGATGTCGGTGACGAACGCGATTTCCGGGATCATCGTCGTGGGCGCTCTGCTGAATCTGGTCAGCGGCAACACGGTGGTCGTGGTGCTGGCGGCGGTGGCGACCTTGCTGGCGACGATCAACATTTTCGGCGGGTTCGCGGTGACGCGCCGGATGCTCGCCATGTTCTCCCGCAGCTGACCCGAGAGGCCTTCTTCAGATGACTGTGCACACTGCGAGCCAGGCCGCTTACATCGTGGCCGGGCTGTTGTTCATTCTCGCGCTGGCCGGGCTGTCCCGGCACGAAACCGCGCGAGTCGGTAACTATTTCGGCATCGCCGGGATGATCGTCGCGCTGATCGCGACCATCGCCCAAGCGGTGTCCGGGGAGATCACTGGCACCTCGATCGCGTTGATGATCATCGCGATGGTGATCGGCGCCGGGATCGGGCTGCGCCGCGCGGCGGTGGTCGAGATGACCGGCATGCCCGAGCTGATCGCCCTGCTGCATTCGTTCGTCGGTCTCGCCGCCGTTCTGGTGGGCTGGAACGGGTATCTCCAGGTGGAATGCGACCCCTCCGGCGCCGAGGCGCGGCATCTGGAAGCGCTGGGGACGTTGGGGATTCACCACGCCGAGGTGTTCATCGGCGTGTTCATCGGTGCGGTGACGTTCACCGGGTCGATCGTGGCGAACCTGAAGCTGTCGGCGAAGATGAAGTCCGCGCCGTTGATGCTGCCGGGCAAGAACTTCCTCAACCTCGGCGCGCTGGTGCTGTTCGTGGCGTTCACCGCGTGGTTCGTGGTCAGTCCGCACCTGTGGCTGCTGGTCGTGGTCACCGTGCTGGCGCTGGCGCTGGGGTGGCATCTGGTGGCCTCGATCGGCGGCGGCGACATGCCGGTGGTCGTGTCCATGCTGAACAGCTACAGCGGTTGGGCCGCGGCGGCGTCGGGCTTCCTGCTGGAGAACGACCTGCTGATCATCACCGGCGCGTTGGTGGGCTCTTCCGGTGCGTACCTGTCCTACATCATGTGCAAGGCGATGAACCGCTCGTTCATCTCCGTGATCGCGGGCGGTTTCGGCATCGAGGCCGGGCCTAGTGGCGACAAGGATTACGGCGAGCACCGGGAAATCACCGCGGAAGGCGCGGCTGAGCTCCTCACCGGTGCGTCTCGGGTGATCATCACGCCCGGGTACGGGATGGCGGTCGCGCAGGCTCAGTACGGCGTGGCGGAACTGACCCGGAAACTGCGGGACAAGGGCATCGAGGTGCGCTTCGGCATCCACCCCGTCGCCGGACGCCTCCCGGGCCACATGAACGTGCTGCTCGCCGAGGCGAAGGTTCCGTACGACATCGTGCTGGAGCTGGACGAGATCAACGACGATTTCGCCGACACCGACGTGGTGCTGGTGATCGGCGCGAACGACACGGTCAACCCGGCTGCGGCCGAGGACCCGGGCAGCCCGATCGCGGGCATGCCGGTGCTGACGGTGTGGGAAGCGGAGAATGTGATCGTGTTCAAGCGGTCCATGGCCTCCGGCTACGCGGGCGTGCAGAACCCGCTGTTCTTCCGGGAGAACTCGGCGATGCTCTTCGGCGACGCCAAGGACCGGGTCAACGACATCCTCTCCGCACTGTGACGAAAAGGGCGCCTTGAGGGAATTCCTCAAGGCGCCCTTTCGCAGACCGCGGAGTCAGGCCCGGGCGAAGTCCGCGACCAACGTTTCGTACGCGACCTGCCCGGCGGACACCGCGCCGGTCTGGACCGCGACCTTGATCATCAGGTCGATCGCCTCCTTGGTCACCTTCCACTGCGGCTGCAGCTTCGGCACGACGACTTCGGCGAAGTGCTGGATGTACTGCTTCGAGACGGCCAGGCCTTTCCCGTCGAAGCTGTCGGTGTTGAGCAGGTCCGCGGCCTGGTCCCGGTTGGCCAGGATCCAGTCCTTGGCCGCCCATTGCGCCGCCAGCCAGGCTTGGCACGCGTCCGCGTGGGACTTCGCGTAGTCCTCGCGGGCGATCAGCACGTCGACCTGCTGTTTGCTCAGCAGGTCCGGCACCCCGGCGGCGGCGAAATCGATCAGGACCCGGCCGCCGGTCTGCTCGGCCATCAGCCGCGCGGTGGCGAAGGTGATGCCGACGTACGCGTCGATCTTGCCCGCGTTCATCTGCGCGATCGCGGGCGTCGTCTGGCCGACCGCGAGCGGGGTGACGTCGCCGTCGGAGAGGCCGGCCTGGCGCAGCGCGAGCCGCAGCTGCTTGTCCGCGCCCGCGCCGATCGCGGTGACGCCGATCGTTTTTCCCTTCAGCGCGGCCATTTTGTCCGCGAAACTCGCCGAGGCGGACGGCCACGAGCCCTTGCCGACGACGATCGAGTACGTCGTCTCAGGGATCCGCATGCCGATGATCACCGGCCGCTCGCCGGGCCGCGAGTTGGCGAACGTCGCCATCGTGAGCAGCGTGTCCTGCATCTGCCCGTCGATCTGGCCCGCCGTCTGCAACTGCATGCCCTGCACGCCGCTGGACGGGTGCAGGAACTTCGGGACCTGGAGGTTGTACTTGCCGAACTGCTTCTGGTCGAGGTTGACCGCGTCGATGAAGTAGTTGTCGCCGGGAGCGGTGGCGACGCGGAACGGGGTCGGCCGCGCGGCCGCGCCCTTGGCGTCGCCGGTGGTGGCCGACGAGGGGCCGTCGCCGCAGGCGGTGAGCAGACCGCCGGCGCCGGCGGCGAGCAGGGAAGCCCCGGCCATTCGGAGCACGGTGCGACGGCTGGCGGGAGCCGATTCTGGGAAACGCATGGCGGGGTTTTCCTTTCTCTGGCAACGCGGGGCTGCGACGGAGGAGGTCAGGAGGCGGCTAGTTCGCGCCGCATGGCCAGGTGTTCGCGGGGCATCCCGACCGTCACGCCGCCGACGAACCGGTCGCCGAGGAAGGACCGCACGGCGAAGGCCGCGTCGGACGGGCCCGCGACGAATTCGGTGCGGTCGTGGTCGGCGCGCGGCGCGCCGGCCATCTGCACCTTCACCCCGGCCTGGTCGGTCCAGAACCAGGGCACCGGGCGGTACGGGGCGTCGCGGCCGGTGATCTGCTTGGCGACGTGCAGCGCCGAGTCCATGGCGTGCTGGACGGACGTGAGCCGGACCGGGCGGCCGGCCAAGGGGAACCGGACGCAATCGCCGATGGCGCTGATGTGCGGGTCCGAGGTGCGCTGCCGGGTGTCGGCGACGACGCCGTCGTCCACTTTCAGGCCGGCATGCGCGGCCAGTTCGGTGCACGGGACCGAGCCGATGCCGACGACCACGACGTCTGCGGCGATCTCGGACCCGTCATCGGTGGTCACGGAGGCGAGCCGGTCGCCGTCGGTCGTGAACGCGACCACGGAGCGGCCGAGCCGGAACTGGACGCCGCGGGCGCGGTGCCGGTCCAGCAGAAAATCGCTGACCTGCGCCGGGACCGCGTGCGCGAGGATCGACGGCAGTTGCTCCACGACAGTGACCGCGCACCCCAGATCGGCGGCGGCGCTCGCGATCTCCAAGCCGATGAAACCGCCACCCGCCAGCAGCATCGACCGGCCTTCGCGCAGCTGTTCGCCCAGTGCCGCCGAGGAGTCCCGGTCGTGCAGGTGGAAGACGTTGCGCAGGTGCGCCAGATCGGTGATCCGGCGCGGCCGGGAGCCGGTGGCCAGCACGAGATGGTCGTAGCGCACGGTTTCGCCGGAGCGCAGGCTGAGTGTCTGGTTCGGACGGTCCACAGTGGTCACCGGATCGCCGAGGACGAGCCGGGTGTCCAGAGTGGAATAGTGCGCCGCGTCGTGGAAGTCGATGTGCGCCGGATCCGGGTCGCGGAGGAACGTTTTCGACAGCGGCGGCCGTTGATACGGCAGCGAGGGCTCGGCGCTGACGAGGGTGAGGTCGCCGTCGTAGCCGAGCCGGCGCAGGGAGGCGGCGGTGTGCACGCCGCCCTGCCCGGCGCCGGCGATCACGACGCGGCGGATCGGGGGCACGGTCTCAGCGCCCGACGATCTCGATGGCCGCGGTGGGGCAGGAGAACACGGCCTCCTCGACGTCCCCGGCCGCGTCGTCGCCTGCCTCGTCGGCCAGCAGGACCACGATGCCGTCGTCGTCCTGGTCGAAGAATTCCGGCGCGGCCAGGACACACTGCCCGGAGCCACAGCATTTGCCCGCGTCCACGGTGAGCTTCATTGCCCGCCCTTTCCCTGCGATGGTGGGGTTTTCCTTACGGCTCTTCGATGTCCACGAGCGGATCGCCCGCCTGCACCGTCGCCCCTTCCGCGACGTGCACGGCGGTCACCGACCCGGCGTATTCGGCCAGTACCGGGATTTCCATTTTCATCGATTCGAGCACCACCACGGTGGTGTCGGGCTCGACCGCGTCGCCCGCGGCGACCAGGACTTTCCAGACGCTGGCGCCCATGTCGGCGTTGATGGTTTCGGGCACAGTGCTACCTCCGTGTCGACGCCGCGGGGCGGCTGGTGACGGCCGCGACGATGCCGGTGTCGTATCCGCCGCCGGTGAATTCCGGCCGGTCCACCAGGTCGCGCAAGAACGGCAGATTGGTGCGAAGCGGTCCGACCGCGAATCCGTCGAGTGCTTCTCTCGCGCGTTCGAGCGCTGCTTCCCGGTTCTCGCCGAAGACACAGATCTTGGCGATCAGCGAGTCGAAATGCGGGGTGACCGCGAGACCGGCCCGGTAGCCGGAATCGATGCGGATGCCGTCGCCGCAAGGTTCTTCCCATTCCTCGATCGGGCCGGGGCTCGGGAAGAACCGGACCGGATCCTCGGCGCAGAGCCGGAATTCGATCGCGTGCCCGTGCTGCCGCGGTGCGAAGCCGGGCGTGACAGTGCCGATCGCGGCGATGCTCAGCTGCTGCTCGACCAGGTCGACGCCGTGGATCAGCTCGGTCACCGGGTGCTCGACCTGGATCCGGGTGTTCATCTCCAGGAAGACGAACTCCTGCGTCCGGGCGTCCACCAAGAACTCGACTGTGCCCGCGTTGCGATAGCCGACCGCGCTGGCCGCATTGACCGCCGCGTCGTGCAATCGTTGCCGCACAACGGGGTCGAGACCGAGCGCGGGTGCTTCCTCCACTAGTTTCTGGTTGCGGCGCTGCACCGAACAGTCGCGCTCGCCGAGTGTCAGGATCGTGCCGTCGGCGAGGCCCAGCACCTGGACCTCGATGTGCCGGGCCGATTCAACGAACCGTTCGAGGAACACCCGGTCGGAGCCGAAGCTGCGGGCCGCGATCGCTTGCGTGCGCGCGAATTCCTTGCGCACGGCGTCGGCGTCGCGGGCGATGGTCATGCCGATGCCGCCTCCGCCGCCGGAAGCCTTGACCATGACCGGGTAGCCGATCCGCTCGGCCTCGCGGACCGCTTCGTCCACATCGGACAACGCCGCCCCGGCCCCGCCGCTGACCGGAACCCCGGCGGCAGCGACCCGATTGCGTGCTTCGACTTTGTCGCCCATCGCGGTGATCGCGTCGGGGGACGGGCCGACCCAGGTCAGTCCGGCCGCTTCGACAGCGCGGGCGAAGTCGGCGTTCTCAGCGAGGAAACCGTAGCCGGGGTGGACCGCGTCGGCACCGGTTTCCGTTGCCACGCGGACGATCTGCTCGATGTCGAGGTAAGCCGCGACAGGCGGTTCGCCGGTGATCTCCCGGGCGAGATCGGCTTCGGCGACCCCGGGGAGCCCGGCGTCGACCTGGTGGTGGACGGCGACTGTTTCGACGCCGAGCCGCCGCGCGGTGGCGATGATCCGGCGGGCGATTTCGCCGCGGTTGGCGACGAGAAGCCGCCGGGGGAAGGGCTGGTTCATCCGATCCGCCTAGTAGCTCGTGGGCCAGGTGCTGAGAAGGTGCTCGCCGACGCCGCCGGTGCGGCTCAGCGCGTTGTCTTCGAGTGCGCCGAGGATGAACTCGCGGGTGTCGGCCGGATCGATGACGTCCTGCACGCCGTACACGCGGGCGACGTCGTACCCGGTCGAGTCCTTGGCCATTTCGGCCAGCCGGCGTTCGTAGAGTTCCGGGTCGGTCGCCTGGTCGATCCCGTGCACCACGCCGACCGCCGAGCGCGGGTCCATGAAGCTGACTTCGGCGGTCCACCACGCGGCCATCGCGTCGGTCGTCCACGCGCCGCCCATGTTCACGTAGCCCTGGCCGTAGTTCTTGCGCAGCATCACCGTCACCTTCGGCACGGTCGCCAGGGACAGGGCGTTCATCCAGTTGATGACCTTGCCGACGATGCCGCCGCGCTCCCCGTCCAGCCCGATGAGGAAGCCCGGCTGATCGACCAGGAACACCAGCGGGATGTTGTAGGAATCGCACAGCACGATGAAGCTCGTCGCCTTGGCGCACGCCGCCGCGTCGATCGCGCCGCCCTTGAACATCGGGTTGTTCGCGATGATCCCGACCGACTGGCCGTTGATCCGGCACAGCGAGGTGACCAGCGACTTCCCGTAGCGTTCCTTGATCGGGAACACGCTGCCGAGGTCCGCGACCACCTCGATGACCTTGCGCACGTCGTAGACCTTCGTGCGCTCCGGAGGGACGATCGAGTGCAGTTGCGCGCCGCGTCCGGCCGAGCCCGCGGGCACCGGCGCGACCGGCGGCGCTTCGCCGTTGTGCGCGGGCAGGTAGCTCAGGAACCGGCGCAGCAGGTCGATCGCTTCCTCGTCGGTGCCGGCGACCGCGTCGGCGAACCCGGTGATCTCGGAATGCAGTTTCCAGCCGCCGAGATCCTGGCCGTCGACCTGCTGCCCGGTCGCTCGGCTCACGAGCTGCGGGCTCGACACCGCCATGACCGCGCCCTTGCGCAGCACCGCGAAATCCGAACTGACGGTGTGCCACGCGGCTGAGCCGAACGAGTAGCCGAAGGCGGCCGAGACCCACGGATTGGTGCGGCGGCGGAGAAACCGGGTGCGATCGTTGGCGTTGCCGAGCCCGGTGCCGCCCATGACGTCGGGCATCCGCACGCCGGTGGATTCGGCGAGGTAGACCAGCGGGATTCCGGTGCGGGCGGTGAGCTCCTTGAGGTGGCCCATTTTCTTGTTGCTGACCGCGCCGGACGACGCGCCCTTCACAGTGAAGTCGTAGGCGATCACTCCGGCGCGGCGGCCTTCGACGCGACCGGTGCCGGTGACCTTGCCGTCGGCGGGAGTCACGTGCTGATCCGCGTCGACGTTCGAGGTGGCGAAGAGTCCCGTCTCGCGGAAGGAATCCTCGTCGAAGAGGCGGGCGACGCGTTCGCGGGCGTTCAGTTCGCCGCGTTCGGCCCGGGCGGCGAGTTTGCGTTCTCCGCCCATGCCGAGGGCGTGCGCGCGGCGTTCTTTGTGGCGGAGTTCGTAGTCGATGGTCATGGCTGGCCTTTCCGGTCGTTCAGGCGGCGTTCCTGGAAGTCGAGCAGCGAACGGGCGACCCGTCCGGCTTCCTCGACGGTGCCGAACACCGGCAGGCCGAGCCGGTGCGCCTGGCGGGTGTAACCGGCGATCGCGTCGGCCATGTCCGCGCGGCCGTCGCCCTTGAGCACGAGGAACTGCTGCGTGCCGGCGGGCAGTCCGGCGATGCCGCGGATGATCGTGCCGGTGACGTCGCCGTGAGTATCGGCGAGATTTCGCTGGATGATGCCGACGTTGAGGTGCGTGATGAGGACCGCGGGCGGTGCCTCGTCGAGGACGAGGGACAGCAGCCGTCCGGCGATCGCGCCGCCGTCCACCGCGAGCGTGCCCGCCGGGGTGTCGATCGGGTTGGCCAGCCCGTTGCCGGGCGGGAGCCCGAGAGCTTCGATCTGCGCGACGACGTGGGCCGGCAGCGGCGGGACGGAGAATCCGTAGCGGGCCAACGCATCCGTCGCCAGCACGCTCGCGCCGCCGCCGTTGCCGAACAGGACCGCGTCGCGCGTGGCGGGCGGCGGTCCGTCCAGCCGGACGGTGTCGAAAGCCAGCAGTACGTCGAGGAATTCTTCCAAGGATTCGGTCAGCGCGATTCCGGCCTGACGGCACAATGCGGGCCACAGCTGGTGGTTTCCGGTGAGCGCGCCAGTGTGGCTGGTCGCCGCGCGCGAACCGGCCGCGGTGCGTCCGCCGGCGAGCAGCACGATCGGCTTGCTGATTCCCCGCCGCGCCAGCAGGTCCAGGATTTCCCGGCCGGCCGCGAGCGATTCCAGGTACAGGCCGACGACCTCGACGTCCGGTTCGCCCAGTAGGTGCTCGACCAGTTCCGCGGCGTCCACATCGGACGAATTGCCGATGCTGGTGACGCTGTGGAACGCGAGGTCGCGCGCCGCGCCGAGACGGAGGATGTCGACGCTCAGGCCGCCGCTTTGCGACACCACCGCGATCCCGCCGGGGGACAGCGGCGGTTCCGGGATGAAGCTGATCCGAGCGGCGGAACTGTGCAGGCCGAGGCAGTTCGGGCCGAGCAGCCGGGTGCCTTGGGCGGACATCCGGGCGACGAGGTCGTTTTCGAGTTCGACGCCTTCGGGGACCTCGCCGAAACCGCTGCTGACGACCTGGGCGAACGCGAGCGCCCCGGGTTCGGCGGCCAGCGCGTCGGGGACGATTTTCGCGGGGAGGGCGACGAAGGCGTAGTCGACGGGCTGGCCGGTTTCTCGCAGCGACGGGAAGGCGGGCAGTCCCTCGATCTCGGTGGCGGAGGGGTGGATCGGCAGGACGGTGCCGTCGAAGCCGGAACGCCGCAGGCCGGTCAGATACCGGTTGGCGAGGTTCGTGCCGGTCGCGCTCGCTCCCAGTACGGCGATCGCGCGCGGGCGGAACAGGCGTTCGAAGTCGGTGCGCGCGGTGCGGGTCTCGCCGAGGGGTGTTTCGTCTATTTCGGACAGGACCAGCCGGGCGTCGACGGCGACGGCCTGGTCGGCGGTCACGATGACCGGGTTCAGGTCGACCTCGACGACCTCCGGCGGCAGCGAGGCGAGCAAGCCGTTGACCCGCAGGACCAGGTCCACCAGCGCGTCGAGGTCGGCAGCGGTTCCGCCACGCGCACCGCGAAGCAGCGCCGCGCCCTTCAATTCGGACAGCATCGCGTGGACGTCCGCGGCGGTCAGCGGGGCGATGCCGAAGGCGACGTCGGCGAACACCTCGACAAAGATGCCGCCGAGGCCGAGCATCACCACCCAGCCGACGCCGGGCGTCCGCACCGCACCGACGATCACCTCGTGGCCCGCGCCGGCCTTTTCCTCGACCAGGAACCGGTCGATCCGGTGACCGTGCGCGGCGAGCGCGGCGGTCATCGCGGCGGCTTCGGCGGGCAGGTCGTCGCGGGAGAGCCCGATTCGGACACCGCCCGCGTCGGACTTGTGCACCAGCGTCGGCGACACCGCCTTGAGGACCAGATCGCCGTCCAGCCCCCGCGCGGCGATCAGCGGATCAGCGTGGGCGCTGCCGCGCGGCACGGTGATTCCGGCGTCGCGCAGCAGGTCCTTGGCTTCGGGCTCGGGGACGACCGGGGCGCCGGCGGCGGCCAGCCCGGCGATCGCGGTCCGGGTCGCGTTCTCGGTCAAGCGTCTTCCCTTCGTTCGTGCCCGGCGGCCGGGTCGGAAGCACGGCTCGTGGTGCGGCGAGTGTGGCCGGTCGCGGCGGGTCCCGGGAATGCCGCGAACCGTGGACCGGTGATGGCGGATCGCTATCGCGCCTGCCCGGGTGCGATAGCCGGTCCCGATCGGTGCGCCAGCGCGCGACGCCTTCCGCGGGCGGGGCGGCGAGGCGATGATGGCCGGAACGCGCGCCCATCGCTCAGCAGCAAGGAGACCCCGTGGAAGAGCGCACCACCGCCGCATCGCAGGAGGGCTGCCCGCACCTGCGGGAGCTGTCGCTGGACCCGGCCCCGGAGCGGCCGCTGGACGATCCGCCGTACTTCGGCGACCTGCGGTCGGGCTGCCCGATCAGCGAGGTCGACCTCGGCGGCGGGAAGACGTCGTGGCTCGCGACCAAGTTCGACGACGTGAAGGCGATTCTGTCCGACACCCGGTTCAGCGCGAACCCGCACACGCCGGGCTTCCCGGTGCGCGGCCTGCCCGGCTCGGACCATCCGCTGGTGGCCGACAGCATGATCCGGCAGGACCCGCCGCTGCACACGACGCTGCGCCGGTGCGTGGTCAAGTACTTCACGCCGCGTGCGGTCGAGAGCTACCGCCCGCAGGTCGAGGAGATCGTGGACCGGCACCTCGACGCGCTCGCCGCGGGCTCCGGCCAGGCGGATCTGGTGTCGCAGTTCGCGCTGGCCATCCCGACCACGGTGATCACGCGGATGCTGGGCATCCCGATCGAGGACGCGCCGCGGTTCTTCGACCTGACCGAACGGCAGACGACGCTGTCGCTGTCGCAGGAGGAGATGTACCGGACGGTCGAGGAATTCCGCGCGCTCGGGCTCGAATACGCCGCGCTGAAGGAGGCCAACCCGGCCGACGACCTGCTCAGCCACATCATCCGCGAGCAGTACGAAGCAGGCGGGATCACCCGCGACCAGCTCGCCGCGCTGATCACGATCCTGATCATCGGCGGCCACGACACGACGGCCGGGATGATCGGATTGTCGATCTACACCCTGCTCCGCCGACCGGACCAGCTCGCGCTGCTGTTGTCCGGGGAACGCACGTGGGACGTCGCGATCGAGGAACTGCTGCGCGTGCACTCGGTGGCCCGGATGGGCCCGCGCCGCGCGGCGACCGAGGACATCACGATCGGCGGCCACACCTTCCGCAAGGGCGAGGGCGTGGTCGCATCGATCTGGTCGGCGAACCACGACGAGAGCAAGTACGCGCGCACGACGTGGGAGGATTTCGAGATCCCGGTCGAGCGGCCGCAGCATCTGGCGTTCAGTTTCGGGCCGCACCAGTGCGTCGGGCAGAACCTGGCGAGGATGGAACTGCGGGTCGTGCTGCCGCGGATCTTCGCGCGGTTCCCGGAGATGAAGCTGGTGGACCCGGAGGTGACGCATCTGTCCTATCGGGACGATCGGGCGTTTTTCAGCTTGAAGGAATTGAATGTGACGTTGTGAGCGCGTAAAGCCCGCTCCCTCGGTTTCGGCCGGGGAGCGGGCTTTCTTGTGGGGTCAGTGTTTGTACGCGCCGCCGTCGACGACGAGGGTTTGGCCGGTTACGAAGGCAGCTCCGTCCGACAACAGGAATCGCACTGGTTCGACGTAATCGTCCACAGTGGACGGACGCTGGATTGCCCTGGCGGCGATGGTGGCCGGTTCGGCGGGCAGCAGGTCTTCGGACAACGCGGTGGCGACCAGCCCGGGGGCGACGACGTTCACGGTGATGCCGCGCTCGCCGAGTTCGGCGGCCATTGACTTGGCGAAACCGATCACTCCGGCTTTGGCCGCCGCGTAGGCCGCCAATCCGGCCGGGCCCTTGAATGCGGTGCCCGAGGAAAAGAGCACGATCCGCCCGCCGTCGGTGATCGACGGAGCGCAGGCTTGCACGACGGCGAGCGTGCCGTGCAGGTTCACCTCGAGGACCCGGGTCCAGTCGCGGGCGGGCATGTCCAGGAACGGTCCGGTGCGGCAGATTCCGGCACAATGGACTAATCCGGACAGTGGCGCGGGGAGGTCGGTCAGGCTGTCGGGGTCGGTGATGTCGGCGGCGAGGTAGCGCACGCCGGGCACCGGTGCGGCGGGCGCGGCCTGGTCGAGGACGACGACCGGCCGGTCCGCCGCGAGCGACGAGACCAGCCGGGCGCCGATCCCGGCCGAACCCCCGGTGACCAGCAGCGGCGCACTCACCGCGACCGGCTCGCGACCAGGTGCTCCAGCCCCTTGATCGCGTAGTCGAGCACCATCGACATGACTCCCATGAACAGCAGCACCGCGAACGATTCGGCGACCTTGAAGTTGCCGGTGAGCACCACGAGCCGCTGGCCGAGGCCGTAATACGCGCCGACCATCTCCGACAGCACCGCGCCGAGCACCGCGTACACCGCGCCCAGGCGCAGCGCTCCCACGATGCTCGGCAGCGCGGACGGCAGTTCGATCTTCAGGAACCGCTGGACCGGCGACATCGACAGCGACCGGGTCAGCTGCAGCACGTCGTGGTCGATTCCGCGCAGGGCGGCGAGCGTCGAGGTGAGCAGGACGAAGTACACGACGCTGCCCGCGACGAGCGCTTTCGGCGCGAAGCCGAGGCCGAACCACAGGATGAAGATCGGCGCGAGCGCTGGCCGGGGCAGGCTGTTGGCGAGCGTCAGGAACGGCGTCGCCGCGCGTTCGAGGACCTCCGAGCGCGAGAACACCACCCCGGTCACGATGCCGAGCAGCCCGCCTGCCGCCAGGCCGACGAGCGCGCCGCTGAAGGTCGCGGACACGTCTGTCCAGAACGCGCCTTCGCCGAGCTGGGTCACGAGTCCTTTCGCGACCTCGTCGGGCGAGGACACGAACAGCGGGTTGACCAGGCCCTGGCGCGCGGCGAAGTACCAGCCGCCTACGATCACGACCGCGACGGCGATCCGGATCGTCCACACCCGCAGCCGGACCCGCGAGCGGCGCTTCCGTCGTTCGGCGAAGACGGCGTGTTCCATCGCCGAGTAGTCCGCGACGATCGATGGGCTCATTGTTCCTCCCGGAAGTCGAGCGGGGCGCGTACGAGGTCGATGTCGGCGGGGGTGGCGGTGTGCGGGCCGCCGTTCACGGTCACGGTCTGGCCGGTCAGGTACGCCGCGCCCGCCGAGCACAGGAACAGGCACACCGACGCGATGTCCTCGGGGCAGCCGAGCCGGTTCATCGCGACGAACCGGGCGACCCGCGCCTCGACGTCCCCGTCGGCGAACCGGGACGCGGCGGTGACCACCGCGCCGGGTTCGAGGCAGTTGACCCGGACGTTCGCGTCGGCCCATTCCCACGCCATCGTGCGGGTGAGCGACGCGAGACCGGCTTTCGCCGCTGCGTACGGGCCGCGCAGCGGATGCGCGTGCCCGGCCGACGCCGAACCGACGTTGACCACCGCGCCGCCGCCCTGGCGCCGGAACGCGGGGAGACAAGCCTTCGCGAGGTGGAACGCTCCGCTGAGATTTGCTTCCAGCATCGCGTTCCAGGCGTTGACCGACAGTTCTTCGAGCCGGGCGCCGAAGTTGCCGCCCGCGTTGTTGACCAGAATGTCCACCCGGCCGAAGCGCTCCTCGGCCGCGGCGGCGATTTCGGCGGCGGTCTGCGGGTCGCGGATGTTGCCGGTGACGGCGACCGCGTCGCGGCCCTGCTCGCGGATTCGCGCCACGACGTCGTCGAGCACGTCGGCGCGCCGCCCGTGTACCACCAGGTTCGCGCCCGCTTGGGCGAATCGGTCGGCGATGGCGCCGCCGATTCCGCCGGTTGCTCCGGTGACGACGGCGACTCGGCTGTGGAAGTCGTATTGGACGTCGCCGAATGGGGAAACGTCTTGCTGGGCCGGTGTCATCGCGCTCCTCCGAAGGTTCGGTTCGGACTCAGGCTCGCCACGGGGCGCCGCTGTGGCAACGGTTCGCGGGCTATCGGCGCGATAGCCCGCGGCAGCGCGCGTTTGTATTGACAGTCACAGCCGGGGTCGCGGAGCATCACGGTTCTCTCGACCAAGCGGAGTTGCAATGAGGCAGACCAGCATGGTGCGTCCGGGGCCGGAATCCGCGCAGCGCAAGGACGAGCGCCCGGGCCAGGCAGGCGCGCCGATCAGTTTCGGCCACGTCAGCCACAACTTCATCCACGGCGACCGCGCGGTGCTCGTCCTGGAGGATTTCGACCTGGACATCGCGGCGTCGGAGTTCGTGAGCATCGTCGGCCCGTCCGGCTGCGGCAAGACCACGGCGCTGTCCATGGCGGGCGGGCTGGAACGGCCGCGCGCCGGGAGCGTCCTGCTCGACGGCGAACCGGTCGACGGCACGTCGGACGACGTCGCGTTCATGTTCGCCCGCGACGCGCTGCTGCCGTGGCGGCGGGTGCGGCGCAACGTCGAACTGGGCATGGAAGTCCGGCACGTCCCGGCCGCGGAACGCAGGCGGCGGGCCGACGAATGGCTGCGCCGCGTGCGGCTCGAGGAATTCGCCGATTCGGACGTGCTGCACCTGTCGCAGGGCATGCGGCAGCGCGTCGCGATCGCGCGCACCCTCGTGCAGAGCCCGCGCGTGGTGCTGATGGACGAACCCTTCGCCGCGCTCGACGCGCAGACCCGGGCGAACCAGCAGCAGGAGTTCGTCCGGCTTTGGGAAGCCGAACGGCCGACCGTCGTGTTCGTGACGCACGACCTGGAGGAGGCGATCCTGCTGAGCGACCGCGTCGTGCTGATGGCCGCCCGGCCCGGCCGGATCGTCGCCGACCTGCGGATCGACCTGCCGCGCCCGCGCACCCAGGAGATGCGCACGTCCTCGCCGGAGTTCGCGAAATACCTGGAAACCCTGTCCGGCCGGCTGCGCGAGGAAGTCGTGGCCGCCGAGGAACGCCGGCAGGCGGAGGAGGAACGGGCATGACCGGCGCGGGTCTGTCCTATCGGGTCACCGGCCACGGCTCGCGGCCGGTGGTGCTGGTGCATTCGCTCGCGCTCGACGGTTCGTGGTTCGAGCCGCTCGCCGCCGAACTCGGCGAGAGTTTTCGTTGCGTGCTCCCGGATCTTCGCGGGCACGGGGACAGCGACGGGGGCGCGATTTCCTTGGCCGCGCTGGCCGACGACCTCGCGTTCCTCGCCCGGCAGCTGCGGATCGACCGGTTCGCCGCCGTCGGGATTTCTCTCGGCGGGATGGTCGTGCAGGCTTTGGCGCACCGGCATCCGGACCTTCTCGACGCCGCCGTCCTCATCGCGACCACCGGCGGTTACGACGACGCGGCCCGAGCTGGTGCGCACAGCCGGGCGGAGGCGGCCCGCGCGCCGGGCGGGCTGGCCGCGCTCGCCGACGCGACGATGACCCGCTGGTTCGGCGACCGCCCGGACCCGCTGCGCGAGCGGGCCCGCGAGCAGTTCCTGAGCGGCGATCCGGCGATTCATGCCGCCTACCTCGAAGCGATGACCGCGGTCGGCGACTTTTCGGTGCCGCCGTCGGTGCCGACGCTGGTCATCGGCGGCGAGGACGACGTCAGCACGCCGCGTCCGGTGCTGGAGAACCTGCACGCGTCGATCCCGCACTCTCAGCTGCGTTTCGCGCCGGGCGGGCATCTCGCCGCGTTCACCCATCCCGGGCCGGTGGCCGCCCTGCTGACCGAATTCCTCGCCGAGACTCCGAAGGGTGTCCGAGTTGTCTGAAGTTCAGCTGTCCCCGGAGGAGGTGCGCGACCGGTTGCGGGCCGCGGAGACTCCCGCGTTGCTGATGCTCGTCGCGCATCTGACCGACGATCCGGCCGTGCTGCGCCCGCAGTGGCGGCCGAACCCGGACCTGCTGCCCGCCACCGGCCTCGACGCCTCGACGGACGCCGAAGCTCGGGAGTTCTGCTTCGCGACGCTGGAACCGTATCTGGCTGGCGTCGCCGACTGGCCGAGTTCGCCGTCCGAGACGGTTCTTGAAGCGATCGCGGCTTGGGCACTCGACCGTTCTGCCGGGGAGGACGCCGATTTGCTGCGCGTCGCATTTGTCCCGCCGGGCACCGATCCGCGCGCTCCGAAGTGGACGAAGGACGAGCTCGACCCGGCACGGCCGATGCGGGTGGCGATCGTCGGGGCCGGGTTGTCCGGGCTGATGGCCGGGCTGCGGATGAAGCAGGCCGGGGTGGACTTCACGATCTTCGAGAAGAACGCCGACGTCGGCGGGACCTGGTACGAGAACAGTTATCCGGACTGCCGGATCGATGTGCACAGCCACATTTACACCTACTCGTTCTTCCCGCACGACTGGCCGTCGTACTTCTGCCGCCAGGACGTCATCCATTCCTATCTGCGCGGGTTCGCCGAGGAAAACGGGCTGCTGGACCACATTCGCTTCGGCGCCGAGGTCGTTTCGGCGGCCTGGGACGACGAACGGCAGCATTGGGCGGTCGCTTCGACCGGGCCGGAGGAACCCGAGAGGACCGAGGAGTTCTCCGTCCTCGTGTCCGCGGTCGGTCAGCTGAACCGGCCAATGATCCCGCGCATCGACGGCCTCGACACCTTCGACGGGCCGGTCTTCCACACCGCACAGTGGGATCACAGCGTCGATCTCGCCGGGAAACGCGTGGCGATCATCGGGACCGGCGCGACCGGAGTCCAGGTGGCCCCGGCTATTGCCCGGGAAGCGGAGTCGCTGACGGTTTTCCAGCGCAGTGCGCCGTATCTGCAGCCGACCCCGGAACTGCGTCAGGAGATCTCGGCGGCGGAACGGGCGCTGCTGCGCGACCTTCCGTTGTACCGCGCCTATTACCGGTTCTCGATCTTCCTGCCCCGAGCGATCGGACGGCTTGCCGCGGCGACGGTCGACCCGGCTTATCCGCCCACCGAGCAGGCGGTATCGGCGGCCAATGAACAATTGCGGCAGCTGCTCACCGACTATCTGCTGAACCAGGTGCGGGACCGGCCGGACCTCGCCGCGAAGATCGTGCCGGACTATCCTCCGGGCGCGAAACGGATCGTCCGCGACGACGGGACGTGGATCGCCACGCTCAAGCAGGAGCACGTCGAGCTCGTCACCGAACGCATCGCCCGCGTGGACGGCAGCGGGATCCACACTGAGGACGGCCATTACGTTCCGGTGGACGTCATCGTCTTCGGCACCGGCTTCAACGCGTCGGATTTCCTGATGCCGATGAAGGTCACCGGCGCCGGCGGGACGGATCTGCACGAGTCGTGGGGCGTCGATGCCTGCGCGTATCTCGGGCTGACTGTCCCGGACTTCCCGAATCTGTTCTGCATGTACGGTCCCAACACGAACCTGTTGCTGCACGGCAATCTGGTGCTGTTCATCGAATGCCAGTCGGTGTATTTGCTGAGCGCGGTGGAGCAGTTGCTGTCCACCGGAAAGTCCTCGCTTTCGCTGCGCCGCGACGTTTTCGCCAAGTACCGCGACGAGGTCGGCGAGGCGAGCGCGTTGCGCGTGTGGGGCTGGTCCAAGACCCACAGCTGGTACCAGAACGCGGAAGGCCGCTCGACCATCATGTGGCCGCTGTCCGCGCACCGGTACATCAGCGCCACCCAGGCCGTCGATCCCGAGCAGTACGAGTTCCGGTGACCGGCCCCGTCCGTCCTAAGGAGGCAGTTCCCGCTGTGAGCACCGAAAACACGACGGTCGTCAACGACCTCGAAACCCGCTATCTCGCCGGGGGAGAAGACCACGAGTCCACTGTGGTCTTCCTCCACGACGGCGCCTGGGGCGCGTCCGCGGACGTCACCTGGGGCGCGGTGGCCGCGCTCGCGGCCCGCACGCACCGCGTCGTCGCGCCGGATCTGCTCGGCTTCGGCGGTTCGGCCAAGGCCGTCCGGCTGGACCAGTCGCCGTTCGGATTCCGGTTGCGCCACGTCTACGCGCTGCTCGACCAGCTCGGCATCGACGGTCCGATTCACCTCGTCGGCAACTCCTTCGGCGGTTCGATCGCGTTGCGCGCCCTGCTGGACCCGGCTCTGCGCGGTCGGATCGCGTCGGTCACCTCGATCAGCGGCACCGGCGGACCGTGGCGCAGCGCGACGAGCGCCGAACTGGCCGGATACGACGGCACCCGCGAGGACATGACCCGGCTGGTGCGGCTGTTGTGCGACGACTACCCGGGCATCGAAGACCAAATCGACGCCCGCATGCGGTGGGCAGCCGCGCCCGGGCACTACGCCGGGATGCTCGCCCCGCACGCCACGCCGCCGGAACCGTTGCGATTCGCCCGGCCCGCCGATCCGTACCCGGCGCCGTTCGCGGACGTCACGACGCCGGTCCTGCTGTTCGACTGCGCGGGCGATCCGCTGGTCGAACGGGGCTGGGTGAAGCACCTGGCCGATCTCACCCCGGCGGTGACCGTGGCACCGGTGCCGCACCGGCACGCCCCGAACATCAGCCACCCCGAGCAGACTTGGCGGATCATCGCCGATTTCGTGAACGGAGCCTGAAACCGTGTTCGACGATCCTCACGACGCCGTCGCCGCCCCGGACGTCCCGCACGACCGGCTGTTCCGCCTCGACGGCAAGCGTTTCGCCGTCCTTGGCGGCGCGGCCGGCATCGGCGAGCACGTCGCCCGCACGCTCGGCTCGCTCGGCGCGGACCTGCTGCTGGTCGACGTGGACGAGGCCGCGCTGGAGAAACTGGCCGCGGAACTCGGCGCGGACCGGTTCGCCGCCGATGTGTCCACTGAGGACGGTGCGCGAGCGCTGGCCGGATACGCCTCGGGAACACCGTTGCACGGGTTCGTGGACGTCATCGGCCAGATGACGCGAAAACCGTTGCCGGACTTCACTCTCGCCGAGTGGGAAAAGGACTTCCGGGTCAACCTGACGCACGCGTTCCTCGCCGCCCAGCACCTCGTTCCGCTGCTGGCGAGGCCGGATTCCGCGATCGTGTACGTCTCCAGCATCAACGGCAGCCGCGCCGGGAGCTACGCGGCGGGATACGGTCCGGCGAAGGCCGCGCTCGAAGGCTGGGTGCGGCAGCTGGCCGACGAATACGGGCCGGAAGGCATCCGCGTCAACGCGGTCGCGCCCGGATTGTTCCTGTCGCCCCGGTTCCTCGCCGGCGCGCACGCCCGCACGATGATCGAGCAGTTCAGCGGCAAGACGATGCTGCGGCGGCTCGGCCAGCCCTACGAGGTCGCCGCGGCCATCGCGTTCCTGCTGACCCCCGCCGCGGGCTACGTCACGGGTGCGACGCTCGCGGTCGACGGCGGGGCGCGCGCGGTCGACGCGACCGGCCTCGACGCCCTCGCGCGCTGAGCGTTCGGCGGTGCTCGACCATACGATGGCCGGGAGACAGGCGGCAGCGGCGCCGCCTGCCCGGCGTGACTAGGGGCCGAGCGTGAGATTCGAGCAGTTGCGCTACCTCGAGGCGGCATTGCGCACCGGATCCTTCCGGCAGGCGGCGCACGAACTGGGCGTGTCCCAGCCGACGATCACCAACCAGGTGCAGCGGCTCGAAGAGGACCTCGGCGTCGTGCTGGTCATGCGCGGCGCGCACGGCGTGCGGCCGACGGACGCGGCGGAGCGGATCCTGCCGCACGTGAAGTCCGCGATCCGGGCCGAGGACCTGCTGCGGCAGGAGGCCAGCGCCATCGACGGCCTCAAGATCGGCACGGTGAGCATGGGCACCGTCGCGATCGGCAGCATGCGCGTGCTGCCGCACCTGGTGCGCGAAATGCACGAAGGGCACCCGAACATCCGCTTCGAGGTGACCGAGGGCGGCACCTACATCGTGCGCGACGGCGTGCTGGACGGGACGTTCGACCTCGGCCTGATCACGCGCGTCCCGCTGCCCGGCGAGCCGCCGGACGACGAGCGGCTGCACTACGTCGACCTGATGACCGGGCGGCTCGTGCTGTGCGTGCCCGACAGCCACCCGCTGGCCCGCGCGGAGACGTTCGACCTCGACGACCTGTCCGGCGAGCCGCTGATCTTCTTCCGCGAGGGCAGCATCCTGCGCCGCGCGTTCGAGGAGCTGACCAGCAGCATCGACGCGCGGATCGTGTACACGACCGACGGCGCCGAGACCGCGCAGCGGATGGTGCGGGCCGGGGTGGGGATCGCCATCGCGAACACCCTCGCGCCGTCGACGACCAGCGGGAACGGGGTCACGCTGATCCCCATCAACAAGCCGTGGGCGCAGACGACGCTGTCGGCGATCGTGCGGACCGGGGAACTGCGCGGCCGGATCGTCGAGACCCTGCTGCGGCAGATCCGGTCTTCCAAGACCGTGACGGGGCGATAGCCGGGGGCTGCTTCACTTGAGCGGCTTCGGACTTTAGAGTCCGGAACCATGGACGCCGTACACATCAAGGATCTCGAAGGCCCGTCGACCGTCTCCGTCGTCGAGGTCGATTCGCCCTCGCGCGCTGCCGACCAGGTGCTGATCGACGTGCACGCGGCCGGCGTGTCGTTCCCGGACGTGCTGCAGACGCGCGGGCTGTACCAGGTGAAACCGGAGCTGCCGTTCATCCCGGGCGCGGAGGTCGCCGGGGTCGTGGCGGAGGCCCCGGACGGTGCGGCGGTCAAGGCCGGCGACCGGGTCGCGGCGTTGCCGTTCCTGGGCGGGTTCGCCGGGCAGGTCGCGTGCGCGGCGGACGCGGTGTTCCCGATTCCGGACGAACTGGGCTTCGAGCAGGCGGCGGCGATCCCGTTCAACTACCTGACCGCGCACTTCGCGCTGTGCCGGCGCGGCCGGATGGCGGCCGGGGAGACCGTGCTGGTGCACGGCGCGGCAGGCGGGGTCGGGACGGCGGTGATCCAGGTCGCGAAGGCGTTCGGCGCGGGCAAGGTGATCGGAGTGGTGTCGACGCCGGAGAAGGGCGAAGCGGCGGTCGCGGCCGGGGCGGACGAGTACGTGCTGGCGGACGGCTTCAAGGACGCGGTGAAGGCGTCGACCGGCGGCCGCGGGGTCGACGTGATCGCGGACGTCGTCGGCGGCGACCGGTTCACTGATTCGCTGCGCTGCCTGGCCGCGGACGGGCGGATGCTGGTCATCGGATTCACCGGCGGGTCGATTCCCGAGGTCAAGGTGAACCGGTTGCTGCTCAACAACCTGGACGTCGTGGGCGTCGGGTGGGGAGCGTATGCGCTCGGGCGTCCCGGGTACCTGCAGGGTCAGTGGACGGAACTCCTGCCGAAACTGGCGGCCGGGGCGATCGTGCCGCCGCTGGGCGGGAGTTATCCGCTGGCGGAGGTGCGGGAGGCGCTGGAGGCCATCGAGAACCGGAAGGCGATGGGCAAGCTCATCCTCACTGTGCGTCCATAGTGGACTGACGGGCGGGAGGTCCCGGGTGCCGGGGCCTCCCGTTTCAGCGGGGTGCCATCATCTCGCTCACGAGACCATCCGCACCGCGTCCTCGACGGACAACCGCGCACCACTCTCGAACGCGCTGGCGAAGCCGGAACCGAGAACCGCTTGTGCCGCTTCGGTAATCCGGACCACATCACCTCGCTCGGCGGCAGGCAGGGGAGCGTCGACACTCCGTCGCGCCGCATCGGCAGCCCCGAGCAGCAACGCCGCCGTCTGCGGAGCCACCGTGCCTGCCAAGCCTTCCAGCGACAGCGCAAACGCACGCGGCTCGTCAAGCATTCGCGCATACTCCAGACCCTGCAGGTGATACTTCTTCGCCTGCGCCGAATCTCCCCGCAGTTCGGCGACGAAACCGAGTTCCGCGTACAGCAGATGGTCGCCCGCCACCGAGGACAGGCCGCGGTATTCGTCGCGGACGCGGGTCAGGCGGTGTTCGGCGGCGTCGAGGTCGCCGGAGCGGCGGGCACCCAGGGCGAGGCCCATTTCGGCGTGGATCCGGCCGTAGGTGTAGCCGTGGTCGGACGCGATGCGAAGGGCTTGTTCGTGCAGGTCGCGGGCGCGTGGCCAGTCTCGTTCGAGCAAGGCCAGGCGGCCTAGGCCGGACAGTCTCGCCGAGACTTCCGCTCGCAAGTCCAGTTCGCGCGCGATCGCGAGTCCTTCGTGCTGGCGGCGGGCGGCTTCGGCGTAGTCGCCCTTGATTTCGGCGAGCGCGGCCAGCGGCGGGATGGTCTGCATTTCGCCCCACCGGTCGCCGAGGCGGCGGAAGAGTTCGGCGCTGCGCAGGCCGTCCCGGCCGAGCGCGGCGAGATCCCCGCGGACCAGGCTCAGCATGGCGCGCAGGCCGAGCGCCGCGGCGACGCCCCACTCGTCGTCCCGGGCGGCCGCGAGGGCGTGCTCGTTCACCTCGTAGCTGGCGTCGACGTCGCCGACGCTGAACAAACTGTAGGCACGCAGCCACAGTGCACGCGCGTTGTCCGGGGAATCGGGCGGGGCTTGTTCACCGGTCAGCAGGGCGAACGATCCATTGAGGACAGTGAGTTCCGGATCCTTTGCGGCGACACCTAAAACGGCCGACAGCATGCGTCGGCCTTCGGTGAGCCTGCCTCGTAACAGCCACCACCAGGACAGCGCTTTCGCGAGCCGCACCGCTTCGGCGGATGCCCGGCAGATCGCCTCGTCCAGTGCCGCGCGCAGGTTGCCCGCTTCGACGTCCAGCCGGGCGAGCCAGGTCCGTTGCTCGGAGCCGTGCAAGCGGGCGTTCTCGGCGATTTCCAGGTAATGGCGCAGGTGCCGGCCGCGCGTGGCGACTGGATCCGCCAGGCGTTCGACGGCATAGGCGGCAACGGATTCCAGTAGCCGGTACCGGACCCCGGCCGATCCGTTCGTGACGGCGACCAGCGACCGGTCGACTAGCCGGAGCACGAGATCGACCGCGTCTCCCGCGCAGACGGCTTCGGCGGCGGCGAGATCGAAACTGTCGCGGTGGACGGCCAGTCTGCTGAGAACAGTCCGCTCCGGTTCGCTGAGCAGTTCCCAGCTCCAGTCGAGCACTGCGCGCAAGGTCTGCTGCCGCGCCGGAGCGCCGCGCGACCCTCGGGTCAGGACGGCGAACCGGTCGTTGAGCCGGGCGGCCAGTTCTCGCACGCCCAAGCCGCGCACGCGAGTCGCCGCGAGCTCCAGCGCGAGCGGAAGACCGTCCAGCCGACGGCAGATTTCGGTGATCGCGTCGAGATCGGCCGCGAAACCCGGGGCGGACGCGGTGGCCCGTTCGGTGAACAGCCGCACGGCATCCTCGGGCGGCAACGGCTCCACGGCGAACACGGCCTCGCCGGGCAGTCCGAGCGGTTCCTGGCTGGTGGCCAGAATGCGCAGGTCACGGGTGCCGCGGAGGAGCGTTTGGACGAGTTCGGCGGCGGCTTCGACGACGTGCTCGCAATTGTCCAGGACGAGCAGCATCCGCCGGTCGCGCAGGGCTCTCACGAGTCGTCGCGCAGGGGAGGCGGAGTCGGCCGAGTCGCGGATTCCGAGTTCGGCGGCGACTGCTTCGGCCAGGTCGGCCGCGGAGCCGCGGACGCCCGCCAACTCGACCAGCCACCCGCCGTCTGGTTCGTTTCGCGGAGAACCGGCTCCCGCCGCGGCCAAGGCCAGCCGCGACTTGCCGACCCCGCCCGGCCCGGTCAACGTCACCAGCCGGGCCGGCAACCCGGCCAGCCGCGTGAGCGCCTCCTCCCGGCCGATCAACGGCGTCAGCGGGCGGGGGAGATTGCCGCGTGGTTCGGCGGCCAATCCGGGGTCTTGCCGGAGCAGCGATTCGTACAGCGCGCGCAGCTCCGGGCTCGGGTCGACGCCTAGTTCCTCGGCGAGCTGGGTGCGGAGATCTGTGTATGAGGCAAGGGCTTCGCTTTGCCGACCGCGCAGGTAGAGCGCGCGCATCTGTGCTGCCCGCAGGCCTTCCCGGAGCGGGTTCTGCGCGATGGCATCCGCCAAATCGTCGGCTGCGGCGTAGTCGCCTGCCTCGACCTGCGCGGCAGCCTGCTCTTCCACTGCGGTCAGCCGCAGTTCGGCCAACCGGTGTGCGGCCGGGCGCGCGAACTCCTCGTCGGCGAAGTCGGCGAACGCCTCGCCTCGCCACAGGTCCAGGGCTTCGGCGAACCGTGCTGCCCGGGCTGCTGGATCCGGTGTTGCGCGAGCTTGGGCGACGAGGTCCCGGAACTGCGCGGCGTCCGAGTGCTCGATCCGCAGCCGGTAACCCGCGGGGTGTCGTTCGACGCCGTCTCGGCCGACGATGCGCCGCAGTTGCGACACCTTGGCCTGCAACGCACCCGCGGGTTTGCCTGGCGGGTGATCGCCCCACAGGTCCTGGACGAGCCGGTCCGCGGTGACTGGTCCGCCGTCGTGCGCCAGCAGCGCGGCGAGCAGCGCGCGCACCTTCGCCTCCGGGACGGTGATCAGCGAGCCTGTCCCGTCCCACACCGCGAGCGGGCCGAGCACCCCGAACCGCATCGCCGTCCCCCGTCGCATCGTCAGGTCACCGTCAGTTGATCGTAAGCATTCCCGAAGGCCCGGTCCGGACAGTGGGCGCATGAGCCCCACCTCAGTCTCCGTCGCGCCGACGCAGCGGCTTCCGCTTTTCGCGCTGTTGTCCCTCGCCACCGCGGTGTTCATCACCAGCCTCACCGAAACCCTGCCCGCAGGGTTGCTGCCCGCGATGAGCGGCTCGCTCGGCGTCAGCGAATCGGCGACCGGCCAGACCGTCACCGTTTACGCGCTGGGCACCGTCCTGACCGCGATCCCGCTGTCCACCGTCACTACCGGCTGGCGGCGCAAACGGTTGCTCCTGACCGCGATGGCCGGATTCGCCGTGGCCAACACCGTCACCGCGGTGTCGTCGGAGTACAGCCTGACGATGGTCGCGCGGTTCGTCGCAGGCGTCGCGGCTGGTCTCGCGTGGGCGTTGCTGGCCGGATATGCCCGACGCCTGGTCGAGCCCGCTCTGCAAGGTCGCGCCATCGCGATAGCCATGGCTGGCATCCCCGTCGCGCTGTGCCTCGGCGTGCCTGCCGGGACGTTCGTCGGCCAGCTCACCGGCTGGCGTACCGCGTTCCTCGCCATGACCGTGCTCACCGTCCTGCTGCTCGCCTGGATCGGCGCGGCGGTGCCCGACTTCCCCGGCCAGGCTGGGGGAGCGCGCCCGAAGATGCTGCCTGCGCTGCGCATTCCCGGAGTCGCGGCGGTCCTGTTCGTCACGCTGGTGTTCGTGCTGGCGCACACCGTCCTGTACGCCTACCTCGCCACCTTCCTCACCGGCCTCGGCATGGGCGGCGACACCGACCTGGTCCTGCTGACCTTCGGCCTCGCCTCGATCGCGAGCATCTGGATCGTCGGCGCGCAGATCCACCGGCGGCTGCGGTTGCTGATGGTCGTCAGCGCACTGCTGGTCGCGGTCGCCGCCGCGCTGCTCGCGACCGAACCGGCGCTGGTGTATCTCGCCGCCGCGCTGTGGGGGCTCGGTTGGGGCGGGGTGCCGACGTTGCTGCAGACCGCGGCCGGGGAGGCGGGCGGCGAGTCCGCGGACCCGGTCCAGGCGATGCTCGTGACGCTGTGGAACGCGGCGATGGCGGCCGGCGGCGTCGTCGGCGGGGTGCTGCTCGACGTCGCTGGCAGCGGTTCGTTCCCGTGGACCGTGCTGGTGTTGATGGCGCCGGTGCTGGCGGTCGTCGTGCTGGCGCGACGGCGCGGTTTCCCGGCCGCTTGACCACGCCGCTCGGGCGGTGAACGCTCCGCAGCTGCCCGCGACGCCGCGCGAGCGACCCCAACCTGCCGCGAGCGACCCCAACCTGCCGCGAGCGACCCCAACCTGCCGCGAGCGACCCCAACCTGCCGCGAGCGACCCCGACCCGCCGAAAGGGACCCCAACCCGCCGAGACCGGCCCCGACCCGCCGAAAGCGACCCCGACCCGCCGAGATCGGCCTGGCCGACGGGCTCCGGCGGGAGGAGGTCGCCGCGCGACGCTAGGCGCTCTTCGTCAGGTAAACCGCCCCGCGAATGTGCTTCCCGAGCGTGTCCGCGGGCGGTTCGGCGACCCGGTACCCGGCGCGCCGGTACATCGTCAGGTTCCGTTCGCTGCCCGACCCGGTGTAGAGCACCAGGCTGGTCGCCTGCGGCGGGGCCTGCCGCTCGGCGTAGCTCAGCAGCCAGCGGCCGACGCCCTGTCCGGCGAGATCGGGCGCGACCATCAGGCGGCCGATCTCCCAGCGGTCCTCCTCGAGATGCGCGCGAACGGCGGCGACGAGCCGTCCGCCGATCCGGACCGTCCACACGCGAGTGGACGCGATCCAGCCGCGCACGGTGTCCAGGTCCTCGTGCAGCGCGGGCACGTCTAAGGTGTCGTTGACGATCGCCTGCGGGACCCAGCAACACCGTTGCAGCACAAGGAGTTCGGCGGCGTCGGCGGCTTGGGCTTCGGACAGCTGGGCATCGGCGAGCGGCAAAGCGGCGAAATCGGTCACGTCTCTTGATCTTGCGCGCCGCCGCGAGCCCTGTCCAGCGAATATCCGAGCCGCCGTTGCGCGAGTTCGGCCAGGAGCGCCGCGCCGTCGGGGAGGACGGCGTCGTCGAACTCGGCGTCCGGCGCGTGATTTCCCGGTGCGGTCGCGGGATCCCGGCCGGGCGGGCACGCTCCGACGCTGGTCATCACGCCGGGGACGGCGGCCAGGATCCGGCCGATGTCATCCGACACCAGAGCGGGTTTAGCGGTGCGGACGAACCGGTCCGGGCCGAAGACGTCGTGCACGGTGTCGCGCACGAAATCCGCTTCACCGACGTGGTTCACTGTCGCCGGATAGCCAGGCTGATAGGTGGTTTCGGCGCGGATTCCGTGTGCGTGCGCAACACCTTGCACCGCGCGTTCCACCGCGGCGGCGAGCCGGTCGAGTGTTGCGTCGGACATCGCCCGGAGCGTCGCGTCCAGCCGGGCCTCAGCAGGGATGATCGTCGCCTGCGTCCCGGCATGGACGCTGCCGACGGTCAGGACCACGGGCTCCTGGACGTCGAACTCCCGGTTGACCACCGCATACAGCGCGGTGATCAGCGCACCGGCCGCCGGCACCGGATCGGCGGCGCGGTGCGGCCAGGCCCCGTGCCCGCCCCGGCCGCGCAAGGTGATCGTCACGCTGCCGGACGCGGCCAGCGCTGGACCGGCGGTGTTGCCGAAGGCACCGAGCGGCGACGACGCGGCCGAGTGCAGGGCGTAGGCAGCGATCGGGGTGGAGCCGGTCGCGTCGAGGAGGCCTTCTTCGAGCATGTGGCGCGCTCCGTCGTGGCCCTCCTCGCCGGGCTGGAACATGAGCAGGACGTCGCCGGCCAGCCGGTCCCGGCGGGCGGACAGCAGCCGTGCCGCGCCGACCAGCATCGCCGCGTGCTGGTCGTGGCCGCAGGCATGCCGGGGTCCATCGGGGAACGGCAACGCGTCGAGGTCGGCGCGAAGCACGACGGTGGGCCCGGGGGTCGCTCCGCGCACGACGCCCACGACTGAACTCAGCGCGCGGCCGGTGTGTATTTCGACCGGCAGGCCGTCGAGGGCGGCGAGGACGGTTTCTTGGGTCCGGGGCAGGTGGAGCCCTACCTCGGGCGTCGCGTGCAGGCGGGCTCGCAGGCGGGGCAGGTCGAGTTCGCGGGCGGCGGCGAGGAGAGCGTTCATCCGCGCAACGCCGGAAGAATCGTTTCCCCCACCCGGTAAGCCTCTTCCAGCAACGGATTGCCGGACAGGATGAACACGTCGACGCCGAGATCCCGGAATTCCGCCAGCCGCTCCAGCACCTGTTCCGTGCTGCCGACCACGGCGGTGCCCGGCCCCGGACGGAACAAACCCATGCCAGGCCACAGGTTCGGGTGCTCTTCGAGCTCTCGCGCGCGGGCCGGGACGACGCCGCCGTGCTGACGGAATTGCCGTCGCCAGCCCTCGCCGTCATTGGCCGCCGCGTCGCCGAGCATGCGTTCGTACGTGCTGTTGCTCGTCACGTCGAGGAGCCGGTCGGCGGCGGCCCACGCTTCTTCCTCGGTGTCCCGGACGATCAGGTGCAACCGCAGGCCGAGCCGGAGTTCGCGGCCGTGCGCGGCGGCTCGTTCGCGGACTCGTTCCAGCTTTTCCTTGAGCAGGTGCGGAGGTTCGCCCCAGGTCAAGTACACGTCGACGTGCTCGGCGGCCATTTCGATACCCGCCGGGGAGGAGCCGCCGAACCACAGCGGGACGTGCGCGCCGCCGTCCGGGACCAGTTCGCTCAGTCCCTGTCCGGCGCCGGTCAGCTCGTAGAACTGTCCTTTGTGGTCGAACGTTTCCCCGGCGGTGAGGCGTTTGACCAGCGACCAGTATTCGGCGCTGAGGGCGTACCGCTCGTCGTGTTCGAGCTGCAGACCGGCTTGCCGCAGCGCGGGCGTGGAGCCGTTGACCACGTTGAAACGCAGGCGGTCCCGGCCGAAGAGCTGCTCGAAGGTCAACGCCATTTTCGCCAGCTGGGTCGGGGAAATCAGGCCGGGGTGCACGGCGAGCAACGGCTTGAAAGACGGCCGGGTGACCGCGGCGAGTGCGCTGGCGAGCGGCCACACGTCATAAAGATCGGTGGCGAACAGGGCGCCGTCGAAGCCGATGCGGTCGACCGCGGTACCGAGCTGCTGGAGGTAGGCCAGGTCGACTTGGCGGCGTCCTTCCGGCTCCCAGGGATAGGCGCCTTCGCGGGGGATGAGGTACCAGAGGATTTCGGTCACGATTTCAGCCCTTCACACCGAGTGCCGCCGCGACAGCCTGGTCCAGGCCCGCGTGCCGGATCTGGGCGACCTTGATCGGCCGCGCCAGGAATCCGGCGTCCGCCAGGATGTCGGCGGCTTCCTGCTGCTCGGCGAGGAAGACGTCGCTCACCGGCTCGAGTCGCCAGGGCAGCACCGCCAGCGCGGCATGCCAATCCTCGGCGTCGCCGCCTTGCTCGGCGGCGGTGAAGTCCGCTGCTTCGATCAGGTTCGCGGCAGCCCAGTCGTCGGCCTGCTGCAGGGCTTCCACGATGGCGCCGACGAGTTCGGGTCGAGTGTCGGCGACGTCGCGGCGGGTGAAGAACACCGAGCGGTCGGCGATCACGTCCCCGGCTTCGACGAGCGTGCGTACCTTGCCGGCGCGACGGGCGGCGAACAGCTCCGCGCCTTGGGCGACCCATGCTTTGACACGCCCTTCGCGAAGGTCTTCGGCGGAGGACGGTCCGGCTCGGCGCGCGGTGATGTCCCGTCCGTAATCGAGTCCGTGGCTGCTCAGGAGCTTGCTGACGAAGTGAGTCTGCCATGAGCCGATCGCGAGGTCGACGGTCTGGCCCTTCAAGTCCGCCACCTGAATGTCGTCGCGCACCAGGAGTGCGCCGTGGCCCGGCCGTGGCGCGGAGACGGCGGCGTAGACGAGGTCGTGGCCGTCGGCCTGCGCGGACAGCGGCGGGGTCGACCCGGTGCCGCCGAAATCGATCCGCCCGTCGGCGAGCGCGGCCGCGGTGTCGAGGCCGCCGATTCGGTGCCATTCCACGTCTTCGCCGAGCGGCCGCAGCAGTTGTTCGAGGAAGCCGAGGCGGGAGAGGTGGTAGAGGGACGGGTTGTGCGGGTGGACTCCGATGTGGACGGTCATGGGGAGGTCTCCTCAAGGGTGTGCACGCCGAGATCGGCGAGCAAGCGGGAACGAAGCGCGGCGAAGGCGGGATCGGCCGGATCGCGAGGCCGGTCCAGGCCGACACGTTCGTCAGTGATCAGCCGTCCTTCGCGCAGGACGCCGATGCGGTCGGCGAGCCGGATGGCCTCGTCGACGTCGTGGGTGACCAGCAGGACGGCTGGCCGGTGGACGCGGCACAGGCGTTCGACGAGGTCTTGCATCCGCAGCCGGGTCAGGGCGTCGAGGGCGGCGAACGGCTCGTCGAGCAGCAGCAGTTCGGGTTCGCGGACGAGGGCGCGCGCCAGTGCGACTCGCTGGGCCTCGCCGCCGGACAGGGTGGCGGGCCAGGCGTCGGCGTGGTCGGCGAGGCCGACTTCGGTGAGCGCGTCCAGCCCGGTCCGCCGGGTGGCGCTGCCACGCGGCATTCCGACGGTGACGTTCGCCAGCACGCGCTTCGACGGCACCAACCGGGGCTCTTGAAATACCACCGTGCGGACCTGGGGTACTAGGACTGTGCCGCTGTCGGGGCGGTCTAGACCGGCCAGCAACCGGAGCAGGGTCGTTTTCCCGCTGCCGCTGGCACCCAGCAGCGCGAAGAACTCGCCGCGGCGGATGTCGAGGTCGAGGCTGTCCAGCACTGCGCGGTCGCCGAACCGCCGCTCGAGCCCGCGCAGGTGCACGGCCGCCGCGTTCACCGGGCGCCCCGTCCGACGGTCCGCCACGGCATGACCAGCCGTTCCAGCAGCCGGACCGCGCCGTCGGCGAGCAGGCCGATCACGGCGTAGATCAGGATGCACACGGTGAGCACGTCGGTGCGCGAATACTCCTGCGCGGTCGACATCAGGTACCCGATGCCCGCCGTCGAGTTGAACTCCTCGGCGGCGATGAGCGCGATCACGCTGAGCGTCATCGACAACCGCAGCCCGGACAGCAGCGACGGCAATGCGCCCGGCAGCACGACTTCCCGCACGAGAGCCAGCCGACCCATCCCGAACGTCCGCATCGCTTCGAGAAGGCCGCGGTCGGCGTTGCGGACTCCGCCGGAAGTGGAGACATACATAGGGAAGCTCGTTGCCACCGCGATCAGCACGACCCGCGCGGTTTCGCCGATCCCGAACCACACCATGAACAACGGGACCAGCGAAAGGAACGGGACAGTCCGCAGCAGTTGTACGGACGAGTCGAGCAATTCCTCGCCCAGCCGGGAAAATCCGGTCAGGACGCCGAGCGAGAGGCCGACCAGCACGCCGATGGCCAGCCCGGCTCCGGCGCGGGCGAGCGAGACTTCCAGCGCGTCGCCGAGTTGCCCGCTGGTCCACAGTTCGCCCACCGCGGCCACTACTTGGCCGGGGGAGGCGAGCAGTGTCGGGCTGAGCACGCCGGTGGCTGAGCCGGTGATCCAGGCGAGCAGCAGCACCAGCGGGCCGACGACGCGCAGGGCGAGCCGGAGTCCGCGCCGCCGGGTGCGCGGCGCGGGGGCGTCCGGTACGACGAGCCCGGCCGTCGACGCGACGGAGAATTCGGTCGCCGTGCTCACTTCGGGCTCCCGGGCAAGGAGGTCACGTCGATGACGTACGGCTTGACGTCGAAGAAACCGTTGGTGATGTGCTGATCGGCGAAGAATCGGGCGACGTTGTGGAAGCGGTCGAGTTCGGCCGCGCCGATCGGGGCGGTCGGCGAAAGCGCTTTGTTGATCGACTCCGCGACGGTTTTCTGCGCCGGGGAAAGCGCTTCCGGTCCCGAAGTGGTTTTGACGTTCAGGAACGCGCCCGGATCCTGCTGCTGACGCTGTCCGGCGGCGCGCAGATAGTCGTACAGTGCGCGCACGACTTCGGGGTGCTGATCGGCGAATCCGGTGCGCACTGCCCAGACCGCGTAATTCTCCGAACCGACTTGGCCGCCGGGCACGAGGAAGCGGGAACCCCCGTCGGCCAGGCGCGGAACCGAGAACTGGGCCCACGTCGACCACGCGTCGACCTGGCCGGACGCGAACAGCGGCGCGACCTGTCCGGGCTGCAGATACACCCGCTGAACCGAATCGATCGGCACATTGGCCTGCCGCAACGCCTGCAGCAACAGGTATTCGCTCGTCCCACCGTGCCAGACCGCGACCTTCTTGCCGACGAGGTCTCGCACATTCGTGATCGGCGAGCTGTTCTTGACGAGAATGCCTTCGCCGAGTTTGTCCGGCTGGGTGGCGGAAAACAGTTTGAAGCCGGGATTCTGCGCGAGCGCCGCGGTCGCCGAAGTGATCGAACCGGACGCGAAGTCGAGTGCGTTCGCGTCGAGCTGCTGTGCGGCGGGAGCGAACGCTCCGGCGGTGCCGGTCCATTCGACCGAGGCGTGCACTTTCGCGAGCGCGGCGGCGAGCGAGCCGTCTTTGCGGCCCACGGCGAGCAGTCCGGAATTGCTGTCGTCGGGGATGCGGACCTTCACGGTGCCCGCGTCGGCCGAGCTGGACGAGCAGGCTGCGACTCCGGCGAAGGCGAGTACCGCGGCGGCGGCCAGGGCGAGGGAACGGATTCTCATGGTCGGGCTCCGGGGGAGATCGGGGATACGAGCGGGGTCGCGCGCTGGTCGACGAGCGCGCGGGCGGCGAGCAGCGGTTCGGGAGCGGCCCAGTCGGACACGTCCACCGGGCTTTCGAGAAACCCTTGCTGCCTCAGGAAAAGCTCTTGGCGTTCGAGCAAGGACAGCCGCTCGTCGGACAGCGAAAGCCCGAGGTTCGCGGCGGTTTCGGGACGGTAGGCGCCGGTGACGCCTTCGACGCCCGCGCCGGTTTCGGCGCGCAGTATCCGAGCGACGTCCTCTGGCCGGTCAGCGGCCCACGCGGCGGATTCCAGCAGCAGCGCCAGGAATCGAGTCACCACGTCCGGGTGCTCGTCGAGCAGCCGCTGGTGGACGGTCACCGGCCGCGGCGTGCCGTTGTTGACCCGCGCGCGGCGATCGGGCGCGGCGTCGAGGTCGATCGCGACCTTGGCCCCGAACCGGCGCGCGGTTTCGACGGCGACCGCGCCCTTGACGTAAACGGCGTCCACGAGGCCGTCCCGCAACGCCGCCAGCTCGCCTTCCCACTGGCCGATCGGGGACCCGGGCACGTCGACCAGGTCGGCGTCGGCGAGGGTGAGCCCGGCGAGCGACAGCGCCCCGGCGTGTCCGTGCAACGCCATCGCCCGCCAGAAGTCGATCGCGATTTCGTGGCGGGGCACGGCGAGCCGGAGTCCGCGCAGCTGCGCGGGTTCGGCGACCGGGCTGTCCGCGCGCACCAGGATGTTCTGGCGTTCTTCGATCCACGTCAACGCGATCAGCCGGGTTTCGACGCCGCGCGAACGGGCCCACAGCGCCGGTACGTTGCCGCCCTCGCGGAACAGGCCGGGCAGCTCGTGGGTGAAATGCGCGTCCCGCTGGTCGGCGGGCAGATCTTGCAGCGCGCGCACGCGGATGCCGTCCGGTGCGAATTCGCGGGCCAGTTCGCCGCGGTCGGCGGCGATCCCGGTCGCGGTGGGCACGGGACAGCGGGTGAACCAGATTTCCGGCAGGGCGGGCACAGTTGCTCCAGCGGGTGAGGAGGGGAGACGGCCGGAACCGTCGCACGAGCCGTGCCGGGCCGACAATTATTTCCACATCATGAGAGATCCGCGGACGACTACTGGTACTAGTGCGGAGAACCTGTGCGACACTTGCCACATGGTGAGCAAAGCCGGTAACGCCGCCGAAGCCGTGCCCGCCGGATCGCAGGCGGTCACCCGGGCCTTGGGCATGCTGCAGTGCTTCCGGGACAACCCCGGCGATCTCGGCGTCTCCGAACTGGCGCGGCGGATGAACCTTTCGGTCTCGACCGCGCACCGGATCGCCCGCACCCTGGCGGCGACGGGATTCCTCGCGCTGGCGGAGGGCAGCCTGCGCTACCGGCTCGGGCCCGCGGTCGCCGAACTCGGCCAGCTTTCGCTGTACCAGCGCGGAATCCACCTTGCCGCGGACGAACTCGCCGAGGTCGCCAAGGCCACCGGCACCGCCGCCGACCTGGCCATCCGCAGCGGCACCGACGCGGTGATCCTGGCCGGCACGAGCGTCGCCCTCACCGCCGGGCTCGGCTTGCGCCGCCCGCTGCACTCGACGGCGCTGGGCAAGGTCCTGCTCGCGTGGGCCCCGCCGGGCGAGGACGACCTGGACGCACTGCCGCCGCTGACGGCCTACACCGCGCGCACCATCACGCACAAAGCCGACCTGCGCGCGGAACTGGACCGCGTGAGGGAGGCGGGTTACGCGCTGAACGACGGGGAGTCGGCGTTCGGCGTCCGGACGATCGCGGTGCCGGTGCTGCGTGCTTCCGGGCACGTGCACGCGGCGTTGGCGCTTCGGTCCACTTCGGACACGCTGACGGATGACCGGTTGCCGTGGTTCCTCTTTCGAGCGCAACGATGTGCGGACGCATTGGCGGTGTTATTGCTGGAGCCGGGCCAGCGGTACTAGCTCGACGGCCAAGCCGGTCCAGCTATCGCCCGCCGCAACGCCGGCGCCACCTCTGCCTGGAAAAGCTCCAGCGCCGCACGATGCGCTTGCGGTGTCCGGCCGTCGCGGTCGGCGGACAGATGGGTCACGCCGTGCCCGAACTGCTCGTGGTACCGCAACACCTTCTCGGTGACCTGGGCAGGGCTGCCGATCAGCGCGGAGCTGCGCTCGGCGAAGTCTTCCAGCGTCGGGAAAACCACCTCCTGGCCGAGCTTGCGCTGGAGCGCCAGCCGCGCCTCGAAGATGGGCCGGTACGCCTCCAGCGCGTCCTGCGATCGGCTCGCCAGATGGAATCCGGCCGTGCCCGCGCCGACCACCGCCTGAACCGGGTCGCGGCCGTGGAAGGCCCAGCGTTCCCGGTAATGCCGGATCAGCTCGGCGTACGGGCCGATCGGGTTGGTGACGTTCGCCGAGAACAGCGGATCCCCGTGTTTCGCCGCCAGCTCGACGGATTCGCGGCTGGTCGCGCTCCCGTGCCAGATCCGGATCGGCTGCTGCAGCGGCCGCGGCCACACTTCCGCGGCGGTGAGCGGCGGCCGGAACCGCCCGGACCACGTGACCCGGTCCGCCTGCCACAGCTTGCGGAACAGCTCGTAGCCCTCGGCGTTGCGGTCCCACTGGTCCTCGGGCGTGACGTCGAATAGTTCGCGCTGGGCCGAGCCGTTGCCCTTGCCGATGATGAGTTCGAGCCGGCCGCCGGACAGGTTGTCCAGCATCGAATAGTCCTCGAACGCGCGCACCGGGTCGAGCAGGCTGAGCGTCGTGACCGCGGTGAACAGCCGGATCCGGCGGGTCCGGGCGGCGATGTGGCTGAGCACCACCGGCGGGGACGACGACAGGAACGGCCGCTCGTGCCGTTCGCCGACGCCGTCGCCGTCGAAGCCCAGTTCCTCGGCGAGTTCGGCGTTTTCGACGACCTCGCGCAGCCGGGCGTCCGGCGCGGCCAGTTCCCCGGTGACCGGGTCGGGGGTGTGCGTGATCAGGGTGATCAGCAGGAACCTCACGGCAGCTCCAGGTGTTCGCGCAGGGTCGTGCCGGTGTACTCGGTGCGGTAGACGCCGCGGTCCTGCAGCTCCGGCACGAGCCGGTCGACCACCTCGTCGATCGTCCCGGGGACGAGGTGCGGGGTGAGGTTGAACCCGTCGACCACGCGGTCGGCCGCGTACCGGGCCCATTCGTCGGCGACCTGCGCGGGCGTCCCGACGAACGAGTGGTGCCGCGGTTCGACCTCCTGCACCAGCTGGTGGATCGACAGGTTCTTCGCCTCGGCGAGTTCGCGCCACTGCTGGATGCGTTCGAGCTTTCCGGTGCGGTGCTCGATCGAGATCGTGCCGCGCGACGGGTCGAGTTCGCCCTCGGCCGGTTCGATGTCGGGCAGCGGCCCGTGCGGATCGAACGCCGACAGGTCCTGGCCCCAATACTGTTCGAGGAACGCGATGGCGCGCTGCGGGTTGATCTGGCGGCGGCGGATTTCCTCCGCGCGTTCAGCGGCGTCGGTCGGCGTGTCACCGAGGACGACCGACGCACCAGGCAGAATGCGTACCGCGTCAGCGGGCCTGCCGTGGCGGGCCAATCGGTCCCGCAGGTCTGCCGCGTAAGCCGCCGCTTTGTCGTAGGCGGTGTTCGCGGAGAAGACGACGTCGGCGTGCCGCGCGGCCAATTCCCGGCCGCCGGGGGAGTCGCCGGCCTGGAACACAACCGGACGACCCTGCGGGCTCGGCGGCACTGTCGGTTCGGCGCGCAGCCGCACCAGATCGGTGTCCGCCTCGACCGGTCCGGTCCACAAGGCTTTCGCCGCTTCGACGAACTGGGTCGCGCGTTCGTAGCGGCGCTCGTGCGCAAGCCAGCCGCCGTGGCGGAAGTTGGCTCCAGTCCAGGCATTGTCGGTGGTGACGATGTTCCACCCGGCCCGCCCGCCCGAGACGTAATCGAGCGAGGCGAGGCGACGGGCGAGGTCGGCGGGGTAGTTGTAGGTGGTGTTCTGCGTGGCGACCAGCCCGATCTTCGCCGTCGCCCCGGCCAGCGCGCTGAGCTGGGTGATCGCGTCGGGGCGACCCGCGACGTCCAAGGCGTGCACCTGGCCGCGATTCTCCCGGACCCGCAAGCCTTCGCCGAGGAAGAACGCATCGAACAGCCCGCGTTCCAGGGTCCGGGCCACCGACACGTACGTCTCGATCGCGGTGTGATCGGCGTTCGACGGGTCGTCCCACAGGAACTGCGGTCCGACGCCGGTGTAGAAGACCCCGAGGTGCAGCTGCGCGGTCATGCGATTCCCTTCGACGACACGGCGAATCGGTTCTCGGGACGCGGGAGGCCCAGCGTCGTGCGGAGGGTCGTGCCCGGTTCCTGCGGGGCGAGCAGGCCTCGCCGGCGCAGTTCCGGGAGTACCTCTTGGCTCAGGACTGGCAGGTCGTTCGGGCCGGGGTGCAGGCGCACGCCGTCGAGATCGAGCTGCTCCAGCAACGTGACCAGCCCGGTGGGGGAACCGGTGTAGCGGGTGCGGCCATTCGGCGACGGCTCGGTCGAGTCGAAACGGACTTCTAGCTCGCCGAACACCAGGGGCGCGGTTCGGTCGCGGTGGCGGAGATCGTCGGTGAGCACGATGTCCGGCCGGACGACGTCGGCGAACTCCTCGGCGGCCAGCACGACGAGGCTGCCCTGCGGCGGTCGCGGCGTGATCAGCGGGCCTTTGACGGAGAACGTTTCCCCTTCGAAGTCCACGTGGTGGACCTTGTCCGGGTCCAGATAGCGGCCGGTGGCGAGGTCTTTGATGACCGCGTCGTCCTCCCACGAGTCCCACAGTCGCCGGATCGTTTCGACGACGTCGGCCACCTCTTGCCGGAGGTCGTCCGGGTGCGCGCGGCCGATCGTCGCGAGCGCTTCGGGCGTGGCGGCGGTGCCGACGATCCAGGCGGCGCGGCCGTGCGTGGCGTGGTCGAGGCTCGCCAGCTGAGCGGCCAGGTGGAACGGTTCGGCGGTCAGCACGTGCGACGTCGGAGCCAGTCCGATCCGGGACGTCGAGGTGGCGGAGTAGGCCGCGCGGACTGTGGCCTCGACCCGGAAGCCGCCGGCGGGCGCGTCGTCGAAGGTGGCGAACGTGAACCCGGCCCGCTCGGCGTCGGCGACGACGTCCGCCAGCGCGTGCGGATCGGCTCCTGGAGGTGCTCCAGCGCTGTCGAGTTCGACGGCGAGGTGCAAGGTTTTCGGTGAACTCATGCGGGCACGGCCCCCTCGATTCGTTTGTGCCAGAGGTAGCCGGAATCCGGGGTGCGCCGCACTGCTGCTCAGGATGTGGGCGGCCGGCCGGTGTTGTTCCGCCGGTGTCCACAAAGGAGGTTTCTCAGCTGGTGGACGGGGCGGACTGGCGCGGCCGGCCCGCCTACAGTCCTGCGGTCATGAGTTCCGATTCGAAGCCGCGAGGCACCGCGCGGATCAGCGCCGACTGGGCGGCGGTGCTGGTCGCGGCCGTCCTGGTGGCGCTGGCCGCGTTCGGCGTGCTGCCGACGATCCCGTTCCTCGTCAAATGACGGCCGCGCTGGAAGGCCGCCGCACGGTGCCCGCGGTCGTGAGGTATGTGCCGGGGCTGCTGTTGCTGGCAGCGGTCGGCGTGGTCGGAACACTGGCGCAGAACGGCGTGCGCAGCCTCGGCCACGCGACCGGGACCGCGCTGCCGGACATCGAATACGTGCTGTGGGCGATCGTCCTCGGACTGGTCATCCGCAACACGATCGGCATCCCCGCGCTGTTCCGGCCCGGCGTCGGGACCTACGAGTTCTGGCTGAAGACCGGCATCGTCCTGCTCGGCGCCCGCTTCGTGCTGGGCGACCTGGCCAAGCTCGGCGGGTTCAGCCTGGGGCTCATCCTGGTCGACATGGCCGTTGCGACGACGGTGATCCTGTTGGTGGGCAAGGCTTTCGGCCTCGGCGGGAAGCTGTCTTCACTGCTGGCGATCGGCACGTCGATCTGTGGTGTGTCAGCCATCATCGCCGGGCGCGGGTCGATCGACGCCGACGACGAGGATTCCGGCTACGCCATCGCGGCGATCCTCGCGCTGGGTGCGGTCGCGCTGTTCACCTTCCCGGCGATCGGGCACGCGCTGAACCTGACTGACACCGAATTCGGCCTGTGGGCCGGACTCGCGGTGGACAACACCGCGGAGACGACCGCGACTGGGGCGGCTTACTCGCCGCATGCGCAGGACGTCGCGGTGGCGGTGAAGAGCACCCGGAACGCGTTGATCGGTCTTGTGGTGCTCGGGTACGCGGCGTACTGGTCGACTCGCGGTGGCAAGGCGGTCGCTGGTGGGGTGAAGGGCCGTGCGGGCTTTGTGTGGCGCACCTTCCCGAAGTTCGTGCTGGGGTTCATCGCGGTTTCCGCGCTGGCGACCGCGCACGTGTTCACCAAGGCGGAGGTCGCGAACCTGGGGAATCTGTCCAAGTGGGCGTTCCTGTTGTGCTTCGCCGGGGTCGGGCTGAACTTCGACCTGCGGCAGATGGCTCGCAGCGGGCTGCGGCCGCTGGTCGTGGCCGCGCTCGGACTAGTGGTGGTCGCCGTGTGCTCGCTGGGACTGGTGCTGGTGTCCTCGCAATGGTTCAGTTTCTGACCGGGTAGGCGGGGTGCCCGGGCGGCGCGACCCGGGCACCCCGCTTGGCTCAGCCAGGCAGACCCGGGAAGGTCGGAATCCCGTTGGCAGGCAATGCCGACGGGTTCAGCGGCAGGTCCAGCTGCGCCGGAGTGTCCCCGTCCACCACCTGCGTGACGTTCTCCGGGACGATCGACGTCGCCTGCCCGAGCAGCGCCGGGTGGACGCCGTAGATCTGCCCGACCGCGCCGACCGGCGTCTGGTTGTGCCGGCCCGTCGTGACGACGTGGCCGCCAGAATTGCCGTGCGTGACGTTGTCGCCGTAGGCGTTCGCGACTCCGCCCCACACCGCCGAGTCGCCGAACACCTGCGCCACCTCGGAGGTCGGCACGTCCTGCACGACGCCGGACGTGCCGGTGCCGGAGCTGGTGATGTCGCCGCCGGAGGTGTTGCGGGTGTGGTTCACCGCGCTGCCGTCGACCATCCCGGCCCAGGCCGCCGAATCGCCGAAGACCTGGGCGATCGGGAGAGCCTCGGCCGACACGACGTCACCGGCGAGCTGGCCGCGGCCGCCCGCGGTGTGGGTGTCGCCGCCCGCGGTGGAGGTGGTGTTGTTCGTCGCGTCGCCGGTCACTCGGCCGATCCAGGCCGGGGCCACGCCGAAGACGCCCGCGGTTCCGGCGGACGGTGCGTTGACGACGTTGCCAGCCAGGGTACCGCCGCGGCCGTCGGCGAGGTTCTTGCCGCCCGCACGGGAGTTGGTGGTGTTGTCGGACACGCCCTGTCCGTAGCCGCCCCACGCCGCTCCGTCTCCGTCGACCTGGGTGACCTGCGAAATCGGGGTCTGCGCGATGTTTCCGGCCACGGTGCCGAGCGCGCCGGTTCCGTGGTAGTCGCCGCCCGCCTTGGAATCGGTGTGGTTGCTCGCTTCGCCGATGCCTCGGCCGATCCACGCGGCCCCGACGCCGAAGACCTGCGTCGGCGCGGAAAGCGGGGCGGCGATGACGTTCGAGGACAGTTTTCCGTTGTCGTCATTGGTATTTCCGTCGCCGCCGGCGGTGACCTTCTTGTGCTCGTCGGCGACTCCGACGCCCTGGCCGATCCAGAACCCGCCGACGCCGAACACCTCGGCGGGCAGCGCGGCCGGGGCGGTGACGATGTTGCCGGAGCCCTCGGAGTTGTTGCCCTGGGTGCCGTCGTAGCCGCCGGCCTGGACGTTCTTGGTGTTGGTGGCCTGGCCGTAGCTGTTGCCGATCCACGAGGCGCCCGACCCGAAGACGTCCGGGCTGGCCGCGACCGGCTCCGAGACGAGGTTGCCGGACAGCTTCCCGCCGTTGCCGTTCGAGTAGGTGCCGCTGCCGGACTTCACGTCGGACGTGTTGTCGTGCCCGGCGTACGACTCCAGGCCCCAGTTCCCGGCGACGCCGAACACCTCGGCCGGGACCGCCAGCGGCGCGTCGGCGATGTTGCCCGAACCCGTGCCGTCCTTCGCGGAGGTGGAGGAGAACCCGCCGGACGTGACGGTCGATTTCGAGCTGGACGCCGACTTCGGCGCGTGCGCCGGCGAACCGGCTGCGGGCTCGGGATCGGGACCGGCCAGAGCGGCGAGCCGTCCGGACGGGTCGGCTGGCCGGTCGGCGCCGGCGCGGCGGGGTTGATTCCGCCGGTGAGCGGGTTGCCGGTCGGGAACGGGTAACCGGGCAGCGGAACCGGGTCCGCCAGCGGGCTGCCGTGCACGCCGCCGGTGCTGGATTTCCCCGCCCAGGCGGCCGCGACGCTGGCTACGTTCGCGATGCCCGCGCCTTGCGGTTGCACGATGTTGCCGGAGCCGGTCCCGCGGTCGCCGTTGGTCTGCACGTAGGACGGGATGTGGTTGATCCCTTCCTTGGTGCCGCCCGCGGTCACCGTGTCGGTCGTGTTCGAGGAATCCACTGTGGATACACCGCCCCAGGTCGGGGCGTTTCCGTTGAATTCCCAGGGGAACGCCAGCGGTGCCGCGCCGACGTTGCCCGCGAGCGTGCCGTCCTTCCCGGCGCTGGAGATCGGACCGCCGGAGCTGGTGGTGTTGTGCGCCTGCGAGTCGGTGGTCTGGGCCGAACCTCCCCAGGACGCCGCGTTGCCGGTGACCTGCAGCGGCGTCGCCCACTGCCCGGCCAGGACGTTGCCGGACCCGGTGCCGCCGCGGCCGTCGGTGGTGTCGCTCCCGGTCGTCGAGGTGGTTTGCTCGGCGCGGCCGCCCTTCGTGCGCGCGGCGCCGGCCCAGGAGATCGCGTTGTTCGCGAATTGCACCGGGACCGCCCAGCGTGCGTCGACGACGTTTCCGCCCAGCGGGGTGCCCGCGCCGCTGGTGGTGATGTCGTGGTCGTTGCGGTAGGTCTGGTGATGATTCGAGCCGTCGACCTCGGCGGGTCCGCCCGCCGCGAAGGCGTTGCCCGCGATTTGGACCGGGACCGCCAGTTCCGCGTTCGCGCGGCTGCCGCGCAAGGGATCGCTCGGGGGAGCGGCCTTGCTCGGCGCGGCCTTGGCCGCCGTCTTTTGCGTTGGCTTCGCGGTGGCCGGGGCTGCTGAGGTCGCTGGTTTCGCCGCGCTGCTCGTCTTCGGCTTCAAGGCCTGCTGGAGCGGGTTGGTGAGCGTTTTCGTGGAGACTTCGCCCTGGTATCCGGGCAGTTTCGTTTGCCCGGCCGGGGTGCCGAGGACGTTGTCGCCGATGTCGATCGGCACGGTGACGCCGGCGTCGATCGGATTGGCCGGAGCGTCCGGACTTTCGGCGGCGGAGGCGACCCCGGTGCCGAGGACGAACAGGCCGCCCGAGACGAGTGCCGTCTGCATGCCGCGCTTGACCCAAATGTGCATGACGAATTCCTTTGTTCTCTGTGATGGACGGAGATTTCGGGCACGACTTCAGAGCCCGTGAAGAAGAAGGGGCTTGTTACCGGAAACAGGGGAGCGGGCCGGGCTAGTCCGGGTCGTATCCGGGACGGGCGTTCGTATTCGCCGGGCAGGACGTGTCGCCAGGACGAGCCGGAATTGCCACCGGTGCCGGCTCGGACAACCGCGTCGGCTGCTGCACTCCGCCCGGTGCCGAACCGCTTTGCCAGACAAATACGCCAGGCGACGCCGGAATCGTCGGGGTGTGTGCGTGCTTTGTTTTCGGCGCGGGGGTGCGGTGTTCGGGTACGGATGCCCGGTGGATCGTGTGTCGAACCGACGATTTGACCGGAGCGGCCGGCGGAGCGACTGACGGGGCGGCGTTCGTTACGGGAACCTGCCGTTGGACGGCGGTCGTCGGTGCTTTGGCCTTTTCCGCCGGGCGCGCCGCTGATTTCGCTGGTCGTTCGGCGATGGCGGATTTCGTCGGCTGCACGACGGATCGGGGTGGCTGGGCAGTGACCGGTGTGGGCTGCGGGGTCGCGGTCCGAACTAGACGGGAGACGGTTTTCTCCACCGTGCCAACGATTTTCTTGCCGACCGCCGCTACGTCAGGACGCGGGACACCGTCCGCGATGTGCTGGACGCCGGTGTCCGAGAGCAGGGAAGGCACGTCCGGCGTCGGCGGCATCGGCTCCGCCGCGGCGGAGGAGGTCGAGATCAGCCACGTCAGAAGGAGTCCGCCCGCGACCGTCCCCGCCAGGAACAGGACACGCACGACCCAGCAAGCCGTCCGGCTCGCGTGTTTTCGGGTCGTGCCGTCACACCTCATGACGAGGCCTCCTGGAAACGGTGCGTACGTTCGCGATCGGCGATTAATCACCGGCGAAACGGTGCGTTGTTCCCAGTCTGGCAAAAGGTGACAAGGAGCACTAGATCATGATTTCCCTACGCCCCGTTCGAGTGAATGACAGCCGGTGATCTTCGCCGCTCGACCCGGGTGCCGGTGCGCTGGTGGGCACCGCATTCTCCGGGCGGGAACGGCAAGATCACCGGCTCCCCTTGCTGGGGGAGGTTACTCTGCGCACACTGCGGAAGAAGTCGCATTTCCCGTCCCGCGCAGTGCGAATTGCGGAGCTACTTTCCGTAGTATTGGCGAGCGTCCGGCCGAAGGGAATTCCGGGCGGCTCAGGCGGTCCGGTGATCGAAAACCTACTCAGAAGACGTCTTTGGCCGGCGCTCGCCGGAAACCCGTACTAACAGTAGAACTGACGGCGGCCGCGCCCCCCCCCGCACCACGGGGGGGGGGCGGCCCGCGGGTTATCGCGACCCCCGGGTCCGGGTGTGGAGACCGGCCACCAAGCTCCCGGGGGCGGGGGGCACTACTAGACGCGGGGCGGTTAGCGGCGG
>NZ_JBHZAG010000048.1:0-73975 GCF_042754125.1 Amycolatopsis sp. NPDC059235 | reverse complement strand
GTGCGGCGGTGCGGCGGTGCGGCGGTGCGGCGGTGCGGCGGTGCGGCGGTGCGGCGGTCCGCCGATGCTGTGCAGCTCGCCGTCAGCCGCCAACCGCCCTGGCAACATCAGCGACATCAGCGACATCAGCGACATCAGCGACATCGCCGCAGCCTGCCGCGCCCCCGGCCGCGACCCAGTGCAAGCCCCCGAGCTGCTCGCGCAACCCGAAGTTCAGTCGCCGAACTCAGCCTGGTCCAGCGATCGCTCCAACCGCCCGAGCAATTTCGCCAGCTGCGCCCGTTCCGCCGCGGTCAGCCCGGCCAGCATGCGGTTTTCGTTGGGAAAATGCTCGTGCACGACCTTGTCCGTGGCCGCGAGCCCTTCCTCGGTGAGACCGATGAACACGACACGCCGGTCGTCCTCGTCGCGTTCGCGGCGGACGAGCCCGGCCTGCACCAGCTTGTCGACCCGCTGCGTGATGCCGCCGGTGGTCAGAAGATTCGTGTCGGCGAGGTCGCCGGCCGTGCGCCGGTAAGGCGCGCCGCCCCGGCGGAGCGCGGCGAGGATCCCGAAGTCCGCGACCGTGATCCCGTGCCGGGCGAACACGCGCGTCAGCTGCCGCTGATACCGGTCGAACGAACGGTGCAACCGCCCGAACACCGCCAGCGGCGAAGTGTCGACGTCCGGCGTCTCCGCGCGCCACTGCGCGAGCATCTCGTCGACCTCGTCCGGCTCGGTCCGCTTCGGCATCCGGCACCCCCGTGAATAGCTTTGCGCTAAGAATAGCATTACTAAGGTTTTCCAGGAGCGCTACGGTGACCGCATGGCAGTCAAGCGGATGGACAACGTCCTCATCGTCGTCGAGGACCTCGACGCGGTCATCGCGTTCTTCGTGGAACTAGGCTTGGAACTGGAGGGCAAAGGCCCGCTCGACTGGAGCGGCGCGGAACGGGTGGTCGGACTGAAAGACGTCAAGCAAGACGTCGCCATGCTGCGCGTCCCGGACGGTCCCGGCCGGGTCGAGCTGGCGAAGTTCCACCAGCCGAAGGCCAACGCCCCGCAGCCGTGGAACGCTCCGGCGAACACCCTGGGCATCCGCCGGATGATGTTCGCGGTCGACGACCTCGAGGACACCCTCGCCCGCCTGCGCGCGCACGGGGCCGAGCTGGTCGACGAAGTGGTGCAGTATGAGAACATCTACCTGCTGTGCTACGTCCGGGGACCGGAGAACATCGTCGTCGGGCTCGCCCAAGAACTGGGCTGAAACGCGACGGAAGCGGTGCCGGGCGGAAATAATCCACAGTGGACAGATCGCTCGGAGCGAACCGAGCGGCGAACCCGGTACCGCCGTCGCGCGGACAGTGCGGATCGATCGAGAGCGGACTGACGCTTCCGAGGAAACCGCCGCGGCGGCATTCCCCCGGTTCGCCTTCGGCTGAGCTGCTGTCTCATTCAGGACCGGTGGGCCTCGAGCGCTGCCTTGGCCTGCCGCATTTCGTCCTCGACGTCCGGCCGCAGCGTGCGGCGCAGAATCGGTTCCGCCAACCACTTCATCGGGCCCTTGAACCCGCAGCGCAGCGTCCGCGTGACCGTGGTCTGCTCGCCCGAAGCGACGCACACCCAACTGGCTCTGAACTCGGAGACGAGACGAGCCAGCCGATTCGCCGGAATCGGCGGCAGCCGCACGTCCACCCGTTCGCCCGGGGTCCGGCTCATCCGCGAAACAATCTTCGTCGCCGGACCGGGCAGCCCCGGAAGCTTGCTGCCGAACCGGAATTCAGTCACGTCCCCGTCGCGCCGCACCCAGTCGATCGCGCCGATCTTGCGGTCGACCGCGGCATAGGCACGGGGATCCATCACGAACTCGAGCACGCGGTCCGCGGGGCAGTTGATCGTCTCAGTCACCTGAACCTCGATCATAGGAAAGAGAGTACTCTCTCACTATGGCGCGTTCAACTCCCGGAGCGACCCGGCAGAATCTGGTCGAGGCAGCCACCCGGCTGTTCTCCGAACAGGGTTTCGGCCAGACCTCGACCGCCGACATCCAGCGCGCCTGCGGGCTCAACCCGGGCTCCGGGGCGCTGTACAAGCACTTCCCGTCGAAGCGGGCGCTGTTGGAGGAAATCGTGCGGCAACACCTCGCGGGGGTCAGCGAGAGCAGTCGCCGAGCGGCCGCGCTGCCGGAGGCGCCGGACGAGGCACTGCCGGTGGTCGCGCGGCTGGCTTGGGACAGCATGCGCCGGGACCGTGCGGCGCTGCGCATTATTTTCCGGGAGCTGGAACCGTTTCCGGACCTGCTGGAGCAAATGTGGCACGGCGTGCTCGGCTCGGTCTACACGGTCGCGACGGAGTGGATCGCGTCCGGCGTGCGGCGTGGGGAGTTTCAGGTCGAGGACCCCGAGGCCACCGCGTCGGTGTTGCTTGCTTCGCTGACGTACTATCCGATTCTCGAAGCGCTCGTGGGGCACACTCCGGGGGACGTGGGCGAGGAAGCGTTTCTGGCCGCGTGGACGTCGCAGGCACGGCTTTCTCTCGGACTCAAGGCGCGATAACCGAGCGGATTCCGCCCGGGAGCATCGCCGCGATCGTCCGCACTGCCGTCAACCCCAAGCGGCACCCGGAAGTTGCCGCTGCCGCCCAAAACCCGACATGACGGAACGCTGCGACGAACCGCCCCTACGCAGACGTACTCCCCCGCCGCGCTCGGCGAACGGGGCGCCCTGCTGAAAACAAAGGCTTGACCTGGCCGCTGTTATCGCTAACATTGCCATGCTCGAACCCGCTGGCCCAAGGAGGTGCGGGGATGCCCACCGACGGGTCTTCAGCCAAACGCCAGCCGGGGCTTGCCGAGGTGGCGGCGATGGCCGGGGTTTCGCACATGACGGTCTCGCGGGTCGTCAACGACACCGGGCCTGTCCGCGCGGAGACGCGGGCTCGGGTGCTCGCCGCGGTGGAGCAGCTCGGGTATCGGCCCAACTCGGCGGCCCGGACGTTGGCGACCGGCAGGTCGAGCGTCCTCGGCGTAGTGGCGCTGGAGTCCAATTTGTACGGTCCGGCGAGCACGCTGTACGGGATCGAGCACGCCGCCCGCGAGGAGGGCTACGGGGTCACGATTTCCAGCGTCAGCCGTCCTCGGCGGTCGTCGTTCGCGGAAGCGGTGGACAATCTGCGGCGGCAGGCCGTCGGCGGGATCGTGGTGATCGCGCCGCACGTCGCCGCCGGCGAGGCGTTGCGGCAGGTGCCCGCGGACGTGCCGATGGTGGCGGTCGGCGGCGGCGAATCCGTTCCGGTGCCGGTGATTTCCGTCGACCAGTACGACGGGGCCCGCCGGGTGACCGAGCATCTGCTGTCGCTCGGGCACGAGACGGTGTGGCACGTCGCCGGACCGGAGGACTGGCTGGAATCGCTGGAGCGGGAACGCGGCTGGCGCGAAGCGCTCGAGCGGCGCGGCGCACGGGTGCCGCCGCCGTTGCGCGGCGACTGGAGTCCTCGTTCCGGCTACGACGCGGGCCGTCGCCTGGTCGCTGAAACACGACCCGACGCGGTGTTCGTCGCGAACGACCAGATGGCCTTGGGCGTGTTGCGCGCGTTCGCCGAAGCGGGCATCGCGGTGCCGGGACAGGTTCGCGTCGCCGGATTCGACGACGTGCCCGAGGCGGCGTACTTCAGCCCGCCGCTCACCACCGTCCGGCAGGATTTCATCGAGGTCGGGCGGCGGACTTTCCGGTTGCTCGTCGAACGCATGGAAGGCGGCGATCCCGGCATCCGGCACCTCGTCGCCCCCGATCTGATCGTCCGGGACAGCACCGGGCCTCGGTAAACAGCACGGCTACCCCCGGCGAGACGCAGCACCCTTCAAATGTTAGCGCTAACAGAACGCGTGACAGACCTGTCGCGCGGCGTGGAACCCGGAAGGAAATTCCTCCAGTGCCAGCAGATTCCCTCGTCGTCGGCATCGACTTCGGCACGCTTTCCGGACGCGCGGTCGTGGTCCGGGTGCGCGACGGAGCCGAACTGGGAAGCGCCGTGACCGAATACCGGCACGGGGTCGTCGACGACCGGCTTCCCGCCACCGCCGAGGAACTGCCGCCCGGCTGGGCGCTGCAGGTGCCGTCCGACTACGTCGACGTCCTGCGCACCGCCGTGCCCGCCGCGCTCGCCGAAGCGGGCACCGACCCACGGGACGTCATCGGGCTCGGCACGGATTTCACGGCCTGCACGATGATCCCGACCACCGAGGACGGCACTCCGCTGTCCGAACTGCCGGAGTTCACGGGAAACCCGCACGCGTACGTGAAGCTGTGGCGCCACCACGCCGCACAGCCGCAGGCCGATCGCATCAACGCGACGGCCCGCGAGCGCGGCGAGCCGTGGCTGCCGCGCTACGGCGGGCTGATCTCGTCCGAGTGGGAGTTCGCCAAAGCGCTGCAGATGTTCGAGGAGGCCCCCGAGGTTTACCGCGCGATGCGGCATTGGGTCGAGGCGGCGGACTGGATCGTCTGGCAGCTGACCGGGACCTACGTCCGCAATGCCTGCACGGCCGGGTACAAGGGGATCTACCAGGACGGCCGCTACCCAGACCGGGAATTCCTCGAAAGCCTCGCGCCCGGCTTTGAGTCCTTTGTGGACGACAAGCTCGATCACCCGATCGGACAGCTGGGCTCCCTGGCCGGAAAGCTCAGCGCCCAGGCCGCGGCCTGGACCGGGCTGCCCTCCGGGATCGCGGTCGCGGTCGGCAACGTCGACGCGCACGTCACCGCCCCGGCCGCGCAGGCGGTCGAGCCGGGCCAGATGGTCGCGATCATGGGGACGTCGACCTGTCACGTGATGAGCGGCGCGGACCTGCGCGAGGTCCCGGGCATGTGCGGAGTCGTCGACGGCGGCATCGTCCCCGGACTGTGGGGCTACGAAGCGGGCCAAAGCGGCGTGGGCGACATCTTCGGCTGGTTCGTCGAACACTGCGTCCCAGCGTCCTATTCGGACACTACCTATTCGGACACTGCGCAAACCGAAGGCCTCCATGAATTCCTGACCCGCCTCGCGGCGCAGCAGGAGATCGGCGAGCACGGCCTCGTCGCACTCGACTGGCACAGCGGGAACCGGTCGGTTCTGGTCGATCACGAACTGTCCGGCGTGCTCGTCGGGCAGACCTTGAGCACCCGGCCCGAGCACGTCTACCGCGCGCTCCTGGAGGCCACCGCGTTCGGCACCCGCAAGATCATCGAGACGTTCGAGACCGCCGGAGTTCCGGTCACCGAGCTGATCATCGCGGGCGGGCTGACTAAAAACCCGTTGCTGATGCAGATCTACGCCGACGTCACCGGCCTCCCGCTCTCGCTGATCGGCTCGGCCCAAGGACCCGCGCTCGGCTCGGCGATCCACGCCGCGGTCGCCGCCGGCGCCTACCCCGACGTCCGCGCGGCCGCGGCGGCGATGGGTTCAGTCCAGCGGATGGCATACCGGCCGGTGCTGGCGAACGTGTCGGCCTACGACGAGCTGTACGCGGAATACACCGCGCTGCACGACTACTTCGGCCGCGGCGGCAACGACGTCATGCACCGTCTCGCCGCACGCCGCCGCGAGCTGGCCACTGTCGCGAAAGGACAGAACTGATGACGCTGACCGCACAAGCGCGCGGGACTATCGCGGAGCTGAGGGAATCCGTCGCGCGGTTGCACAGCGAGCTGACGCGCAACGAGCTGGTGGTCTGGACCGCGGGCAACGTCTCGGCGCGAGTGCCCGGCGAGGACCTGATGGTGATCAAGCCGTCCGGCGTGTCCTACGACGATCTGACCGCCGACACGATGGTCGTCACCGATCTGCACGGCAACCTCGTGCACGGCGAACTCGCGCCGTCGTCGGACACCGCCGCGCACGCCTACGTCTACCGGCACCTGCCGGAGATCGGCGGCGTGGTGCACACGCATTCGACTTACGCCACCGCCTGGGCCGCGCGCGGCGAGCCGATTCCGTGCGTGCTCACGATGATCGCCGACGAGTTCGGCGGCGAGATCCCGGTCGGCCCGTTCGCCTTGATCGGCGACGACTCGATCGGCCGCGGCCTGGTGGAAACCCTTCGTGCGACCCGCTCCCCCGCCGTGTTGATGCGCAACCACGGCCCGTTCACCGTCGGCGCCACCGCTCGCGACGCGGTCAAGGCCGCGGTGATGGTCGAAGACGTGGCCCGCACCGTCCACATCGCACACCAGCTCGGCACGCCCGCCCCGCTGTCGGGAACCGACGTCGACCGGTTGCACGCGCGCTACCAGAACGTCTACGGGCAGCGCTGAAACCGTTACCCAGCAAGGAGAAAAGATGACCTCCGCGACCAAGCCGCAGGTGTGGTTCCTCACCGGCAGCCAGGCGCTCTACGGCGAGGAGACCCTCGACCAGGTCGCCGGGCAGTCGCTGCGGATCCGGCAGCTGCTGGCCGATTCCGGCGGCCTGCCGTGCGAACTGATCGGAAAGCCGGTGCTGACCGAGTCCGCCGGGATCCGGCAGGTGCTTCAGGAGGCCAACGCCGACCCCGCTTGTGTCGGCGTGCTGGCGTGGATGCACACGTTCAGCCCGGCGAAAATGTGGATCAGCGGCCTGGACGCGCTGCGCAAACCGTTGCTGCACTTGCACACCCAGCTCGACGCGGCGCTGCCGTGGGCCAGTCTCGACATGGACTACATGAACCTCAACCAGGCCGCGCACGGCGACCGGGAATTCGGGTTCGTCCAGACCCGGCTCGGGATTCCGCGCAAAACCGTCGCCGGGCACGCGGCCGACCCGGCGGTGGTCGCCCGCATCGACGCCTGGGCGCGGGCGGCGATCGGCGCGGCACATCTGCGGAATCTGAAACTGGCCCGGTTCGGCGACAACATGCGCGACGTCGCGGTCACCGAAGGCGACAAGGTCGAAGCTGAGCTGCGGTTCGGAGTCTCGGTCAACACCTACGGTGTCACCGAACTCGCCGAACGAGTCGACGCCGCGTCCACTGTGGACATCGAGGACCTAGTCGCGCGGTATGCCGATGAGTACCGCCTCGCGCCCAAACTGGCCCGTGGCGGTGAAAGGCACGATTCCCTCCGGTACGCGGCACAGATCGAGATCGGCTTGCGCTCGTTTCTTACCGACGGCGGATTCGGCGCGTTCACCACGAACTTCGAGGATCTCGGCGGGCTTCGCCAACTGCCAGGACTGGCTGTGCAACGGCTGATGGCCGACGGCTACGGCTTCGGCGGCGAAGGCGACTGGAAGACGTCCGCACTGCTGGCCGCGATGAAAGCGATGGGCCACGGTTCGGCTCGCGGAACGTCCTTTATGGAGGATTACACCTACCATTTCGGACCCGGCGAGCCCAAGATCCTCGGCGCGCACATGCTCGAAGTGTGCCCCAGCATCGCCGCGGACACGCCGTCGTGCGAGATCCACCCGCTCGGCATCGGCGGCCGCGAGGACCCCGTGCGGCTTGTCTTCAACGCCGCGCCCGGCCGAGGCGCAGTGCTGGGCCTGACCGACCTCGGCGACCGGTTCCGCTTGGTGGCCAACGAGATCGAGGTCGTCCCGCCCGACGCACCGCTGCCCAACCTGCCGGTGGCGCGTGCCGTGTGGAAGCCCGCGCCGTCGCTCACCACGTCCGCGGAATCGTGGATCACCGCGGGCGGCCCGCACCACACCGTGCTCACCCAGGCGGTCGGCACCGAGACCCTGCGGGATTTCGCTCGCATGCTCGACGTCGAACTGCTGGTCATCGACGAGAACACCACCACTTCCGATTTCGCCGACCGCATCCGCTGGAACCAGGCCTACCACCGGCTCGCCCAGGGCTTCTGAAAGAAGGAGAACGAACAATGAAGTTCACTCGAGGAATCCGCGCCGCCGCCGCGGCAGCCGGGGCCGCCGTGCTCGCACTCGGCGTCGCCGCCTGCGGGTCCAGCGCGAAAACCGCCGACCAGCAGGCAGGCGGGTCCGAGGGCGCGCTGGTCGGCGTGACGATGCCGACCAAATCGTCCGAACGCTGGATCCACGACGGCGACAACATCAAGGCCGCGCTGGAAAAGCTCGGCTACAAGGTCGACCTGCAGTACGCCGAGAACGACATCCCCACCCAGGTCAACCAGATCGAGAACCAGCTGACCAAGGGCGCGAAGCTGCTGGTCGTCGCCTCGATCGACGGCACCGCGCTGACCACCCAGCTGCAGGAGGCCGCCGACCGCAAGGTCCCGGTGATCGCCTACGACCGGCTCATCCGCAACTCGCCCGCCGTCGACTATTACGCCACCTTCGACAATTTCAAGGTCGGGGTCGAACAAGCCAACTCGCTGGTCAAGGGCCTCGGCGACGGACCCGGACCGTTCAACATCGAACTGTTCGGCGGATCGCCCGACGACAACAACGCGACGTTCTTCTTCAACGGAGCCATGTCCGTGCTCAAACCGTTGATCGACAGCAAGAAACTGGTCGTGAAGAGCGGTCAGACCGCCTTCGCCACCACCGCGATCCTACGCTGGGACCCGGCCACCGCGCAGCGGCGCATGGAAGACCTCCTCACCAAGACCTACACCGGCGGCGCGAAGGTGCAGGGCGTGCTTTCCCCGTACGACGGGCTGTCGATCGGCATCCTGTCCGCGCTCAAGAGCAACGGCTACGGTTCGGCCGGACAGCCCTACCCGGTGGTCACCGGACAGGACGCCGAAGTCGCCTCGGTCAAGTCGATCATCTCCGGCGAGCAGTACTCCACCGTCTTCAAGGACACCCGCAAACTCGCCGACGTCACGGTGAAAATGGCCGATTCCGTCCTCAAGGGACAGAAGCCCGCGGTCAACAACACCACCGATTACGACAACGGCAAGAAGGTCGTCCCGGCCCAGCTGCTGCAGCCGGTCGTGGTGGACAAGTCCAACTACCAGAAGGAACTGCTCGACTCCGGCTACTACACGGCGGGCCAGCTGAAATGACCGAACTGCTCGGCATGCGCGGGATCACCAAGACCTTCCCCGGCGTCACCGCGCTGTCCGACGTCACGCTCTCGGTGCGGCGCGGGGAAATCCACGCCGTCTGCGGCGAGAACGGCGCCGGGAAATCCACCTTGATGAAGATCCTGTCCGGCGTTTACCCGCACGGCAGCTACGACGGCGAGATCGCTTTCGACGGCGAAGACTGCGCGTTCGGGTCCATCCGCGACAGCGAACGCCGCGGCATCGTGATCATCCACCAGGAACTCGCGCTGTGCCCGCAGCTTTCCGTCGCGGAGAACATTTTCCTCGGCAACGAGCGGGCCAAGCGCGGCTGGGTCGACTGGAACCGGACCAACCACGAGGCCGCCGAACTGCTGCGCCGGGTCGGGCTGCGCGAGAACGCCGTCACGCCGGTCAGCGAACTCGGCGTCGGCAAACAGCAACTCGTCGAAATCGCCAAAGCTTTGTCCAAGCGCGTCAAACTGCTCATCCTCGACGAGCCGACCGCCGCGCTCAACGACGACGATTCGGCACATCTGCTCGCGTTGCTGCGCGAACTGCGCAACGACGGCGTGACCTGCGTGATCATTTCGCACAAACTCGGCGAGGTCACCGCGATCGCCGACACCGTCACGATCCTGCGCGACGGCAAGACCATCGAAACGCTCGACGCCGCCGGGCTGAGCGAGGAACGCATCATCACCGGCATGGTCGGGCGCGACCTCGAACACCGTTTCCCGCCAAGGGAACCGGACATCGGCGACGAGGTGCTGCGGATCGAGGACTGGACCGTGCACAGCCCGAGCCAGCCCGGCCGGGTCGTGGTGGACGAGGCGAATCTGACGCTGCGCCGCGGTGAGATCGTCGGACTGGCCGGGCTGATGGGCGCGGGCCGCACCGAACTCGCGATGAGCGTCTTCGGCCGCTCGTACGGCACGAACATCTCGGGCCGGCTGGTCAAGGACGGCAAGGAGATCACGCTGCGGTCCGTCCGCGACGCCATCCGCAACGGCATCGCCTACGCCACCGAGGACCGGAAACTGTACGGGCTCAACCTGATCGACGACATCCAGCGCAACACCACCGCGGCCGGGCTGCGCACCGTGGCCCGCCGCGGCTGGATCGACGAGCACGCCGAACACGACGTCGCCGCCCGGTTCCACCGGGACCTGCGGATCAAGGCGCCGTCGGTGCGCAGCGTCACCGGCAAGCTGTCCGGCGGGAACCAGCAGAAAGTCGTGCTGGCCAAGTGGATCTTCACCGATCCGGACGTGCTCATCCTCGACGAGCCGACCCGCGGCATCGACGTCGGCGCGAAATACGAGATCTACACGATCGTCAACGAGATGGCCGCGCAAGGGAAAGCGGTCCTCGTCATCTCCTCCGAACTCCCCGAACTGCTCGGCCTCTGCGACCGCATTTACACCCTGTCCGCGGGCCGGATCACCGGCGAGGTCGCGCGCGCCGAGGCCACCCAGGAACTGCTCATGCGACACATGACGAAGGAACGGCCATGACCACCACGAACCCGGTGCGGCCCGCCGATCCGGCCGCCCCGCCCGCCGGGCGCAGCCCCCGGCGGATCTCGATCAACCTCCGGCAAAGCGGCATCTACGTCGCCTTCGCGCTGATCGTGGTCCTGTTCGAGGCGATCACCGGCGGCGCGCTGCTCGAACCGCAGAACATCTCGAACATCATCGTGCAGAACTCCTACGTGCTCATCCTCGCCGTCGGGATGATCCTGGTGATCATCTCCGGGCACATCGACCTGTCCGCGGGCTCGGTCGTGGCGATGACCGGCGCGGTCGCCGCGGTCCTCACGGTCAACCTCGGCCTGCCCTGGCCGCTGGCCGTCGTGATCACCCTCGTCGTCGGCGCGGTGATCGGCGCCTGGCAGGGATACTGGGTCGCGTACTTCGGCATCCCCGCCTTCATCGTGACCCTCGCCGGGATGCTCGCCTTCCGCGCGCTCACCCTCACCGTGCTCGGCAACCAGGGCATCGGCCCCTTCCCCGACGCCATCCGCACCCTGTCCAACGGCTTCACCGGCGGCTACCTGGGCAACATCGGCCTCGGCCCCCTCGGCGGCGCGGACCTGCTCAGTCTCCTCGCCGGCGTCGTCGTGATCGCCGGAATCGTGCTCACGCAATGGCGCAAACGCAGCGCGCGGCTCGGCTACGGCCAGGAAGTCGACCCGTTCCCGCTGTTCGTGCTCAAAATCGCCGTCGCCGCCGCGCTCGTGCTCGCGGTCGTCGTGCAGCTCGCCCGGTTCCGCAACCTGCCTTGGGTGCTGGTTCTGCTCGCCGTGCTGGTGCTCGGCTACTCCCTGGTCGCCGGGAAGTCCGTGTTCGGCAGGCACGTCTACGCCATCGGCGGGAACCTGCAGGCCGCGACGCTGTCCGGGGTCAAGGTCAAATCCGTGACGTTCTGGGTCTTCGTGAACATGGGCGTCCTGGCCGCACTGGCCGGCATCATCTTCGCCGGCCGCCTCAACCAAGCCGGTCCCACGGCGGGCGTGAACTTCGAACTGGACGCCATCGCCGCCGCGTTCATCGGCGGAGCTGCAGTCCAGGGCGGCGTTGGCAAGGTGGTCGGAGCTATCACTGGCGGCCTGATTATGGCGGTGATCAACAACGGCATGTCCCTCGTTGGAGCGCCCAGCGAACGCGTCATGCTGGTCAAAGGCGCGGTGCTGCTCGCGGCGGTCGCTTATGACATCTGGACTAAGCGCCGTGCCGGGGCCGCCGCCCGCTGACCTTCGGTGGGCGGTGCTTCGGTACCGCCCACCGGGGTTCCGCGAACGTCAGGAATTTCGCTTCCGCTGCGTCGGCTCAGCACTGGCCCACGACTCCCGCACATGCCCGATGTGCGTCCGCATGAGCTTCTCGACCAGCCCGGCATTCCCACCGGCGATCGCGTCCAGGATCTCGTGATGCTCGCGCGCGGACTCCTCCAGTTCCCCACGTTCGGACAATGCAGCGAGCCCGTAAAGCCGCGTATGCGCCCGCAGATCGGCGATCAGTGAAGTCGCCCGGCCGTTCCCGGCGTAGTCCAGCAGCCTGAGGTGGAACGCCCGGTCCGCCTCGGTGTACGCGACCAAGTCACCCGCGGCCGCTTCGTCCACAATGGCCTGGGCCATCGCTCGAAGTTCCAGCAGATCGCCGTCCGGAATGTGCGCGACAGCGCGGGCCACCAGAGAAGGCTCGATCAACATGCGAAGCTCGGTGATCTGGTCCAGCTCGCTCTCGGCCATCTCCGTGACCCGGTAACCCTTGTTCGGGACCGTCTCGACCAGGCCTTCGCGAACCAGGTCGAGCATCGCTTCGCGCACGGGAGTGGCGGATACGCCGAACCGTTTGGCCAGCTCCGGCGCGGAGTAGACGTTGCCGGGTTCGAGCTCCCCGGCCACGACTGCGGCGCGAAGGGCGTGCGAGACCCGCTCCCGGAGTGTCGTCTTCTCGAACTCCTGGATGTTCGGGCTCATCCGTCACTCCTCTTCATCGGACGCTCATCCTAGTGAGGTTCGTCCGTCGCGAGCCGTTCCAAGGACACCGGCATCGCGATCGACCGTTTGGACATCGGCGCGAGATCGTTGACCGCCAAGCGTTTTCCCTTGCCCTGGGCCAACTTGGCCGAGGCGAATCCGCATACGCGGCCCTGGCACCAGCCCATCCCGGGTCGTGCCAGGAGCTTCGCCGTCCGCGCGTCGACGGCGCCTAGAGCCTGGCAGGCGTCGCGGATGTCCTGGACGGTGACCTCTTCGCAGCGGCACACCGTCGTGTCCGGTTCGAGCCAGTCCTGCCAACCCGGCGGCAGAGGATGCGCGCGATGCATGGCAGTCGCGAAAGCTCTCCCCCGCCGCACCTGGCGCTGGAGGCGTCCGGCGCGTCGGCGGTCCACAGAGCGACCCTGGTCCCTAGCCGCAGCCATGCCCGCGAGTTCGCCTTCAGCGAGTGCGAGCAGCGCCCCGCCGACTCCGGTGGCCTCACCCGCGACATAGACACCGGCGACATCGGTGCGTTGCCAGGAGTCGACCACGGCGACCAGCGATTCGTCGAGGTCGACGCGAGTAGCGGCACCCGCGGCGAGGATCAGTTCGAGAGACGGCGTGAATCCCCATCCCAGGGCGACCAGGTCGATTCCGTCGAGCGTCTCGGTTCCGGCGCGGTCGACCTTGCGAAGCCGCACGGCGTCGACCTTGTCGCCGCCTTCGATGGAAGCCACGATCGTGCGGGTCCGGAAGGGAATGCGGTGCCGTGCGAACGCGGCGGCGTACGACACGGCTTCGCCCATTTTGGCCGGAACAGCCATCGCGCCGAGCGGTGTCCGCAGCCAGCCCGCGAGGCTGTTCGCGTCGCAGACCGCGACGACCTCCGCGCCCGCTTCCGCGAGTTGCCGCGCCACCGGAAGCAAGAAGGGCCCGGTGCCCGCGACGACGGCTCGCCTGCCGGGGAGGACGCCATGGGCCTTCACCAGTGCTTGGACTCCGCCCGCCGCCATCACCCCGGGGAGATCCCACCCCGGGATCGGCAGCTGTCGGTCGTAGGCGCCCGGGCACAGGACCAGGGACCGTGCCCGGAGAACGGCCGGGGCCGCGGTCCGCACGCTTTCGTGGACCGGTGCCAGGTGCAGGCTGTGCTCTCCGCCCGGTTCGAGAAGCCAGACCTGGTGTTCCGGGTAATGGTCGACGTCGATCAGGCGTCGGCGCAGCGACTCAAGCGTCGTGCCCTTCTGCGCAGCCGCTTGATCGCTCGGCCGGCACCAGTACTGGCCGCCGATCTGGGACGATGCGTCGACGAGTGCCACGCGCAGGCCGTTCCCGGACGCTGCCGCCGCGGCCGCGAGACCGCTGGGACCGCCGCCGACCACGACCACGTCGTACCTACTCATCGGAATCGCTCCGAACGACCATGCCGTCGCGGACGGGAACCAAGCAGGCTCGCTGGTCAGCCACGTCGTCCACGGTGATCAGGCAGTCGAAGCAGACACCGATCCCGCAGAACAGGCCCCGGGGCCGACCGCCGCGGCGAGTCGTGCGCCACGAGCGCACCCCGGCATCGGTGAGCGCCGCTCCGACGCTCTGTCCGGGCGACGCGGTGAGCGGCTGGCCGTCGAAGGTCAGCGTCACGGTTGTGGTCACGAGGCCTCCGTCGTGGCGAATCGTTCGGGTGCGAAGGGCGAGATGTCGATGTCGGTCGCCTCGCCGAGAAGCGCTTGGACGAGAATCTTCGCTGTTCCGGCGGAAAGGCCGATGCCCGCGCCCTCGTGACCCGCCGCGTGCCACAGGCCGGGTGCCCGAGGGTCCGGTCCGATGACCGGGAGGTGATCGGGACAGTACGGACGGAACCCCAGGTAGCTGCGCATCACCTTGGCCCGGCTCAGCGACGGATAGAGCACGAGCGCCTTCGCGGCGATCTCCCGGAGTGCCCGCGGCGACACGGAACGATCGAAGCCCACCCGCTCGCGCGAGGAGCCGATGAGGATCGTTCCCGCCTGAGTTCCCTCGACGACCGTTGACGTTTGGAGCCCTTCGCCGGAGCTTTGGGTGCTGGCGACGTATTCTCCGGCGTACACCTTGTGGAATACGGTCGGCGGCAGCGGTTGCGTCACGAGAATGAAGCCCCGGCGCGGCAGAATGGGGACCTCCACGCCGGCGAGCGCGGCAACCTCCCCCGCCCAGGTTCCCGCGGCGTTCACGACGCATCCGCCGTACCGGTCTCCGCGATCGGTTCGGACGCCGAGGATCCGGTCGCCGTCCCGGAGAAAACCGACGACTCGGGTGCCGGTGCGGACCTCGGCGCCGCGTTCGCGCGCCATCCGGAGCAGGTGAGCCGCTACCAGCATGGGTTGCACCTGGCAGTCCTGGGGATAGAACGCGGCTCCGGAAAGCTCGCGGGTCAGATGCGGCTCGTAGTCGGGAATCGCTTCCGGGGCAAGGTCAAGCACTTCGACACCCGCGATACGTTGCCGCTCGGCCAGTTGGGCCAACCCAGCAGCGGAGTCCACTGTGGATGAAACGACCAGGCCGCCTTTCTGCTCGAACTCCCAGAGCGAGCCGTGCTCGCCAAGCTCCTCACGCCAGGCCGCCAGCGACAACAACGCGAGATCGAGTTCAGGTCCGGCTTCTTTGTCCGAGACCAGCAGATTCCCTTCGCAGCTGCTGGTCGTGCCGCTAGCCACCTGCCCTTGTTCGACGACTTCGACGGAAAGGCCCGCACGGGTCGCGAACCAAGCCGTAGCGGCGCCGAGCGCACCGGCGCCGATGATCAGGACGTCCGGCGTCGTCACAGCTCGAACCCGGCGGGGAACGGATCTGTCGGGTCGAGCATGTATTGCGCGGTGCCGGTGATCCAGGCGCGTCCGGTGATTGTCGGCACTACCGCCGGTATTCCCCCGACTTTCGTTTCCTCGACCAGTCTCCCGGTGAAAGTGGTGCCGATAAAGGACTCGTTGACGAAATCGGTGTCCAGGGCCAGTTCGCCGCGTGCGTGCAGCTGAGCCATCCGGGCGCTCGTCCCGGTGCCGCAGGGCGAACGGTCGAACCATCCGGGGTGAATAGCCATGGCGTGCCGCGAATGTTTCGCGTCGGAGCCGGGCGCTTTGAGGTAAACGTGGTGGCAGCCGGAGATGTCCGGGCGTTCGGGATGCCGGGGCATCGCGTGTTCGTTGATCGCGTCCATGATCTTCAGACCGGCGTCGAGCAGCTCGTTCTTGGCCTTCCGGTCGAAGGGCAGGCCCAAGTCGCCGAGGTCGACGATCGCGTAGAAGTTCCCGCCGAACGCGAGGTCGTAGCGCACGTCCCCGAAGCCGGGAACCTCGACGCTCGCGTCCAGCGCCAGCGAAAAAGAAGGCACGTTGCGGATCGTCACCGACGTGGCTTTCCCGTCCGTGACCGCGACCTCGGCGACCACCAGACCGGCAGGCGTTTCCAGCCGAACGGTCGTCACCGGCTCGACGACGGGAACCATCCCGGTTTCCACCAGGACCGTCGCGGTCCCGATCGTGCCGTGCCCGCACATCGGAAGCAGGCCCGAGACCTCGATGAAAAGCACGCCGTAATCGGCGTCCGGTCGCGTCGGCGGCTGCAGGATGCTGCCGCTCATCGCGGAATGCCCGCGCGGCTCGCACATGAGGAAGGTCCGCAGGCCGTCGGCGTTCTCCTGGAACCACACCCGGCGTTCGGCCATGCTCGCGCCGGGAAACACGCCGACCCCGCCGGTCACCACGCGGGTCGGCATTCCTTCGGTGTGGGAATCGACCGCGTGGATGATTCGAGTCGTCCTCATCGGTTCTCGCTTCCTGGGCGAAGTTCTTGCGGCAGCGGATCAGCGATAGCCCTTTTCGAGAGCGGCCTCGGTATCGGCGTTCACCCGGTCCGCGGCGGCGCCGGTCAGAGCGCGGCGAGGCGGACGGCACGCGCCGCCCTTGCGCCCGGCGAGGTCCATCGAAGCCTTGATCGCCTGCACGAACTCGGTCTTGGAATCCCAGCGCAGCAACGAATGCAGGTCCCGGTACAACGGGATCGCCGCGGCGATGTCCTGGGCCTGACCCGACGTAGCCAGGTCGTAGAGCTTCTTCGACGCGACCGGCAGCGCGTTCGGATATCCGGCGATCCAGCCGACCGCCCCCGCGATGCCGAGTTCGAGCACCACGTCGTCGCTGCCGATCAGCACGTCGAGCCCAGGCGCGAGTTCGGCGATCTCGTACGCGCGCCGGACATCGCCGGTGAACTCCTTGACCGCCACGATGAGGTCTTCCTCGAAAAGCCGCGCGAGCAGGTCAGGAGTCAAGTCGACCTTGGTGTCATACGGATTGTTGTATGCGACGATCGGAAGGCCCACCGCGGCCGCGGAACGGTAATGCTCGACGACAGCGTCGGCGTCGGCCCGGTACGCGTTGGGCGGGAGCAGCAGCACCGAGTGCGCGCCGGCCTGAGCCGCCTGCTCGATCCATCGGCAGGTCTCTCCCGAGCCGTACGCGGCGGCACCGGGCATGACCCCGAAACCGTCCGGCGCGGCCTCGACCGCGACTTCGACGACGCGCGCCCGCTCCTCGTCCGTGAGGGTCTGGTACTCCCCCAGCGAACCGTTGGGAGTCACGCCGTCCATGCCGTTTTCGGCAAGCCACCGGACGTGCTCGGCGAAACCGTCGTAGTCCACCGAAAGGTCGTCGTCGAACGGCAGGGCGGTCGCGACATGGATGCCGCGCCAAGGTCGGTCCACCGGGCTCATCGGGTCTCCCTGGTTCCGGCAATGTGTCATGTGACATTGCACTGAGACTCTGGCACGGCACTTCTCTCTTTCGCAACCGCTCGACCTTTCGGCCCGTCTCCTATGACCTGGGTCACTCCACCCTCATGCAACCTCCCAGCCGCCACGAGGCCTGTACCTCGTTGTGGAGCAAGACGCGAGCGGTGCGTGGTGGGAGGACGAGTTCGTCGCGTACGTCATGGCGTCCTCGAGTTCCCTGCGCGCCACCGCGTTCGTCCTGTGCGGAGACTGGCACCGGGCCGACGACCTGCTGCAGGTCACCTTCCTCAAGCTCTACCGCGTGTGGCCGAGGCTGGTCCGGCGGGGCGAACTGGACGCCTACGTGCGGCGGATGGTCGTGCGCGCGTTCCTGAACGAAAACCGGCGGAAGTGGCGTTCGCGCGAGCACCTTTCCGCGGAGCTGCCAGACGTCAGCACGGCACCCGAGCCCGACCATGCCCAGCGGCTTTCCGTGCGCGCAGCTCTTGACGGCGTCCCGCCGAAACAACGCGCGGTTCTCGTGCTGCGGTTTTGGGACGACCTCAGCGTCGACGAGACCGCGGCCGCTCTCGGCTGCTCGGCGGGCACCGTCAAGAGCCAGTCCGCGCGCGGGCTGGCGACCCTGCGCAAACTCCTCGATCCCAGTCAGCTCGGGCACCTGGCGTTCCAGGAGAGGCAGGCATGAACGACGAAGAAGCACGCGCGGTGATCCTGCTCGCCGGACCGGTGGACGTACCGCCGCCGGGCGTGGATCCGGAGCGGCTGCTGACGGAAGGCCGCAAGCGACGCCAGCGGCGGAACCTCGTCGTGGTCGGCGGGAGCGCCCTGACGACGGCACTGCTCGTAGTCCTGGTGACCGTGACCGCAGGCCAAACCGGTCCGGCCACCGCGCCGCAGACCGTCCAGCCCGCCGTCGCGCCGACCACCGGAACCCAGCCCGCCCCGACCCTTGACCCGACGCCCGGCAGCAGCTCCCCCGGCCTGTCCTCCACCGGAACCGCCCCGAACCGCACGACGACCACTGGCAGCCACCCCACCAGCCTCCGCTGACCGGTACGCCAGTTCCCGCACCACGAGAAAGAACCCTCTTGACGACGCTTGCCGAACCAGCCGCCTTCACCGCGCCGGCGATCCGCTGGGACCAACGCCCGTACGTCCGCGCGGTCGGCGTGTACCTGTTCATCCGCGTGTTCAGCGTCGCGCTGCTCGCGCTGTTCGCCGCGAGGACCGGCCAGCCCCTCATCGGCCGCCTCACCGCCTGGGACGGCCAGTTCTACCTGGATATCGCCGATTACGGCTACTTCGGCACCACACGCGGCCTGTACGACGCGGCGGGCAACTACGCGCCCTACACGCCGCTCGCGTTCTTCCCGGCATACCCGACCTTGCTCCGCGTCGTCGCGCCGATCACGTTGGGCAGCACGATCCTGTCCGGTCTGCTGGTGAGCACAGTCGCCGGATGCCTCGCCGCCGCCGCGATCTTCCGGCTGGCCCAGCGAATCGACGGCCGCGCGCGCACCGGGTTGCTGCTGGTAGCGCTATGGGCCGGAGCACCGCTCGCCATCACGCAGTCCATGGTCTTCACCGAAGCACTGTTCACCGCCTTCGCCGCCTGGACGCTCGTCGGAGTCGTCGAACGTCGCTGGCTGCTGGCCGCCGCGTGCTGCGTTGGCGCAGGCCTCACCCGCTCGACCGCCGCGGTCCTCATCGCCGTCGTCGGCGTCGCCGCGGTGATCGCCTTCATCCGCACCCGCGACCGCTGGACGACCATGATCTGCGCGGTGCTGTGCCCGCTCGGCTTGCTCGGCTGGTGGGTCTTCGTCGCGGTCTGGACCGGCAGCCCGACCGGCTGGTTCGACCTCGAATGGGACAACTGGCGAACCCGCTTCGACGGAGGCCGCGAGGCGGTCGAATTCTCCTGGCAGAAACTGGCATCCGGTTCTTCAGTGATGGAGACGCTGACCGTTTTCGTCGTGCTGGGCGCGGCCGTGCTCGCCGTCCTGCTGGCCAAAACGGTGCGCCCGCTGTCGCGGTGGTGGCCGCTCGCCGCCTACGGCGCCGGAATCGTGGTGCTGGTCGTGGGCACCGCGGGCCTCCCGACCGTCAAGCCGCGCTTCCTGGTCCCCGGTTTCATCCTGCTGTTCCCGATCGCCCGCGGCCTCGCCGCCCGTCGCCCAGGCACCGCAGTGGCCGCGACGGCCGCCTTTGTTCTCCTCGGCTGTTGGTTCAGCGCCTACTCCCTCACCGGCTGGCGCTACGTCGTCTGACGGGCCGGATCAGCGAGGACGCATCACCGGACTCCGCACTGAGCGAGCGCTTACACTCTATGGACGACGGGCGGACTCACCGGCCGGCGCGGGACTAGAGGAGGATCGCCGGATGACCACGCTCTCGGCCGACCTGTGGCCCGACGTGCAGCCCGAGACCGCGCGCCGGCTGATGCTCGCCGGGGTGGAGTCGTTCGCCGAACGCGGCTACCACGCCACCACCACCCGGGACATCGCCGGCGCGGCGGGGATGAGCCCGGCCGCGCTGTACGTGCACTTCCCCTCGAAAGCCGCGCTGCTTTTCGCGATCAGCCGCAACGGGCACGAGCAGACGCTCGCCCTCGTCGAGGACGTCATCGGGCGCGTCACCGGCCCGGTGGAGCGGATGCGGCTGCTCGTCGAGGATTTCGTCGCCTGGCACGCGCGGCGGCACACCGTCGCGCGCGTGGTGCAGTACGAGCTGAATGCGTTGCCGGAGAAGGAATATCAGGTCGTCGCGCAGCTGCGGCGGAAGATCGAGCAGCGCGTACGCGAGGTGATCGCCGACGGCGTCGAGTCCGGCGCGTTCACCGTCGGCGACGTCGGGATCGCGGCGCGGGCCGTGCTGTCGCTGGGCGTCGACGTCGCGCGCTGGTACAGCGAACGGACCCGGCAGACGCCCGCCGAACTGGGCAAAGAGTACGGCGAGCTGGTCCTCCGCATGCTCGGCGCGAGCTAGAGCGCCAGCACCAGCTTGCCCCGAGCCTGCCGCGACTGGCTCAGTTCAAGCGCGGTACGCCAGTCGTCCAGCGGGAAAATCCGGGACACCGGAACCGAAAACCGCCCCTGCGCCGCGAGCGACGCGAACTCGCCGAGCACGTCGTAGCGCGGCTGGGCGCCGGAGCTGACAATGGTCTGGACCCCGGGTTCGGCCGAGCTGAGATCAAGCGTCAGCACGTGGCCGGGCTCCTTGACCGTGCGCACGAGTTCGGCCACCGCGCCGCTGAACGGGGCCGCGTCCAGCACGAGGTCGACCGGTCCCCCGGCCAGCGCCGTCACCCGGTCGGCGATTCCATCGTGGTAGGTGGTGACTTCCGCGCCCGCTGAGCGGAGCGTCTCGGCGTGCGTCTCGCCCGCCGTGGCTATCACGCGCGCCCCGCGCAGGAGTGCGATCTGCGTGGCGGCAAACCCGGTGGTAGTGCCCGCGCCGTGGACGAGCAGGGTGGTCCCAGAACCGACGCCGAGTGCGTCGAGTGCCGCGTAAGCCGTGCCGGTCGCCATCGGCAACGCCGCGGCGTGGACCGCGTCGAGCCCATCCGGACGCGCGAACCACGAATCGAGCAGCACCAGCTCGGACGCACCCGCGGTCGGGCCGGTGAACGGCGCGCGCCCGAAGACCGGGTCGCCGATCTCCACGCCAATCACGCCTTCGCCGAGCGCGTCGACCGTGCCGGACACCTCAAGCCCGACCCCGCGCGGCAAGTCACCGGCGAACAGGCCCTCGCACAGCGCCCAGTCCGCCGGGTTCAGCCCGCACGCTTGAACCGCGACGCGAATCTGGCCCGGCCCGGGGTTCGGGGCTTCGGCGTCCTCGACCCGCAATACCTCGCCCGCCGGACCGTGCTCGTGAAAACGAAGGGTGCGCATCTGATGTCTCCTCGTGAGTGATGACAGAAGCTGTCGTCACTCACGCTACCAGAGTGATGACAGCATCTGCTGTCGCTACACTGGGCGCATGGCGCGATGGGAGGGCAACACCCGGAACCGGCTCGAGCAGGCCGCGCTGGCACTGTTCGAGGAACAGGGCTACGACCGCACCACGGTCGCGCAGATCGCCCAGCGCGCGAACCTCACCGAGCGGTCGTTCTACCGGTGGTTCGCCGACAAACGGGAAGTGCTGTTCGGCGGCAGCCAGGAACTGGAAACCGAATTCGTCACCGCGATCGACGCCGTCCCGCCGGGCACTCCCGCACTGCCCACCCTGCTGGCCGCCTTCGCCACGGCGCCGCGCGTATTCCGCCCGCGCGAATTCCTGCTCCGCCGGGCAACGGTGATCGCGGCCAATCCCCCGCTGCGGGAACGGGAACTGATCAAGCTTGTCACCATTTCGGAAGCGCTCACGACCGCGCTGCTGGACCGCGGAATCGGCCCCGAAACCGCGCGGCTGGCCACTGATCTCGGCCTGTCCGTGCTGCGACTCGCCACCGAACGCTGGATGGCCGAGGAACACCGTGACGGCAAGGGTTTCCCCGAGGCGCTGTCCACTGCGGCCGCGGACTTGCTAGCCGTCGCCACCTCGGCCTGAAGCAGCCCGCGCGAACCGTTCCGCGATCTGCGCCAAACGCCCCGTCAATTCCGGCGGCGCGTCCTCCACCACGAAGTCGAATTCCCACTGCGCGAGGTAAAACGGAATGTAGTCGAAGGTTTTCGCGCCGGTGCGCATTCGGCAGCTTTCGTCGTCGATGGGCTCGATCACCGCCGTAGTCGGCGAAACCCGCGCGGACAGCACCTCCGCCGGCGCCGACACCCGCAACGTCACGATGTGCGGATACGGCGCGGTCGCGATCCGGCTCGACACGTACGCGGCGAGGTCTTCGGCCGGCGGTTCCCTTGGCGTGAAACGGAAACTGGGCGTCGGGAGCCCGTCGATGCGGTCCAGCCGGAAGGTGCGCCAGTCATTGCGGCCGAGGTCCCACGCGACGAGGTACCACCGCCAGCCGGTGTGCACGAGCCGCAACGGTTCCACGTCGCGCTCGGCCACGGCGCCCGCGTGCGTGCCGTAGGTGAACCGCAGCCGCTCGTTGTCCCGGCACGCGGCCGCGACCACGGTGAGCAGCTCCGCGTCGATCGTCGGCGCGCCGCCGGGGATCCGGATCATCGCCGAATCCATCGCCCGCACCCGGTGCCGCAGCCGCGCGGGCAACACCTGTTCGAGCTTCGCCAACGCCCGCACGGACGTCTCCTCGATCCCCGACACGGTGCCGTTCGCCGCCGTCCGCAGGCCGACCGCCACCGCGACTGCCTCGTCGTCGTCCAGCAGCAACGGCGGCAACGCGGCGCCGGAGCCCAGCCGGTACCCGCCCGCGACCCCCGGCGTCGCGTGCACCGGATAGCCAAGCTGCCGCAGCCGTTCGACGTCGCGCCGGATCGTCCGGACGTCGACCCCCAACCGGCCCGCGAGGTCCGGACCAGGCCACTCGCGGCGCGCCTGCAGCAGGGAGAGCAAGCGCAAGAGGCGTTCGGAGGTTCCGTACATGGCGGTTACTCTGCCACGCTTCGCGGACAGTTCCGGTCCTCGATCTCCCAGGACTTGCCGTGCTCCGCGAAGACCGGCAACAGTGACGCATGCTCGACGACCTGCTCGCTGTCGCCCGCGAAGAGGCGGAAGCCGGAAAAGCCGAGGGCGGCGTCCCGATCGGCGCGGCCCTCTTCGACCGCGACGGGAAGCTCCTCGGACGCGGCCACAACCGCCGCGTCCAGGACGGCGACCCGTCCCTGCACGCCGAAACCGCCGCTTTCCGCGCCGCCGGCCGCCGCCCGCACTATCGCGACACGATCATGGTCACGACTCTGTCGCCGTGCTGGTATTGCAGCGGCCTGGTCCGGCAGTTCGGCATCCCGCACGTGGTGATCGGCGAATCGCGGACCTTCACCGGCGGGCACGACTGGCTGGCCGACCACGGAGTCCGCATCGACCTGCTCGACGACCCCGCCTGCATCGCCCTCATGACCGAATTCATCCAGCGGGAACCGGCACTGTGGTTCGAGGACATCGGCGAACCGACGTGATTCACGCCAACGGCGAAAACTCCAGCGGCAACGCGATAATCGAATCCGCGTCCAGAATCTCCTCCGGCGCACCCGGCGGCGGCCACATCCCCTTCGCGTAGAGATCACGACGGATCGCGAGCCGTTCGTCCAGACTCGCGAACGGCCAGATCTGGATGATCCGGTCCGGCCCGTCGAGCGCGTACATCACCACGGTCAGCGGATCGACCACATGCCGCGCGGGCAACGCTTTACGCCAGCCGTCGATCGTCGCGGTCAAACCGCCCGGGCGAAGGTGATAATCTCGGATCTCGTACACCGAACCGTACTTCCCCAGCCGCACCGGTGGGACGAACGGAAACGGCGCGAAACTCTGCAGCGACAAATCGGTCAGATAGTCGCCGCCGAACGGCTTGCGGCTGTGGCGCGCCCGCATCCGCTCTTCGTCGAGCGACTGCTGATTCTCGAACCCGCGCAGCACGACCAACCTGCCAAGCGGGCCGTTCTCCGTCTGCCAGCAGCCGAGCAGCTCGCCGTGCCCCTCGACCCACGGCAGCACACCCTCGGCGGCTTTCGGCCCGTCGAGCAGCTGAAAGGACAGGATCGCCAGCTCGTAACGGACGGCCTGCTGCTCCGCGGCGACGTCGGCTCCGCTGATCCGGACTGGTTCGGTCATGACACTCCCCTTCGAAGATCGGCCGCTCCGAGGGCACCGCTGACCGGGGAGCCGTCTTCAGCGTGACACACCGCTCCGGGAGCGCCCGCTGCGCGGCGTTGTTTGCCCTCCCGTCCGCGCCCGGCTTCCCGATCGTCCCGCTCACCGGCGCCCCTGAACATCCCGGCGACCTGGACACCCTCAGTGAGGTTTTTTCCCACTTCCGCCCATGTCTTGACACTTCTCAATGGTCTAGTCCATTGTGACTGCGCACACACTCCCCCCGAGTGCCTGCGGGGCGCCGCCGCCACGTCCGGCTTCGCCAGGTGCTCCGATGCCGCGTGCCGCCGGGTGCGCGTTTCCCCCGTTGGAGGACCCATGAAATCCTTGCGCCGCACCACTTCCCGCCGGAAACTCGCCGGACGGCTCGGTGTGCTGGCACTCGCCGCGGGCACCGCGCTGAGCACCACCGCCGGCACCGCCTCAGCCGCGGGAGACCCGGTTCTCGCGGCGCCGTATCTGTACCAATGGGGCGGGCAGAGCGATCCGTCCGCCGCGATGGACGCGACCGGCGTCAGCGCGTTCACCCTCGCCTTCATGCTTTCCGGCGGCGGCTGCGCTCCCGCCTGGGACGGCAACCGCCCGCTCGACGGCGCCGACGCCGCGATGATCCAGAAGATCCGCGCCGCGGGCGGCGACGTGATCCCGTCCTTCGGCGGCTGGCAGGGCAACAAACTGGGCCCGAACTGCGGATCGCCGGAGGAACTGGCCGGCGCGTACCAGCAGGTGATCGACGCCTACAGCCTCAAGGCGATCGACCTCGACATCGAGAACACCGACGAGTTCGAGAACGCGGCGGTCCAGGACCGGATCCTCGGCGCGGTCAAGATTCTCAAGGACAAGGACCCGAACCTGCGCGTCGTGATCACCATGGGCACCACGCCGCAGGGCCCGAACGACTGGGGCAAGCGACTGGTCTCGCAGGCGAAAGCGCTGGGCGCGGACGTCGACGTGTGGTCGCTGATGCCGTTCGACTTCTCCGACGGCGGCGACATGGTCGCGATGACGAAATCCGCGGTGGACGGCCTGGTCGGAGAACTGAAGTCGACCTTCGGCTGGGACGACGCCACCGCCTACCACCGCGCCGGGCTGTCGTCGATGAACGGCAAGACCGACCGGGCCGGCGAGGTCGTATCGGTCGCGGACTTCACCGCGATCCGCGACTGGGCCGCCGAACACCACTTGGGCCGCGTCACGTTCTGGGCGACCAACCGCGACTGCGGCGGGTGCAGCGGGATCGACCAGGAGAACTACGCGTTCACGAAGGTCGTGGCCGGGTACAACGGCTGATCTTCGGAGGTGGCCCGAGCCGGCCGCGGCTCGGCTGGCTTGCGCTGGGCCGGACCGGGCCGGGAACGCTTCAGCCGACGAGCCGAGTCCGCGGCGATTCCGCTGACCTGGCCCGGGTTGGCCACGGTGCTACTGACCTGGGCCGAGTCGGCGGCAGCTCAGCCGGACTGAACGGGGTTGGCCACAGCACAACCGACCTCAGCCAACTCGGCGGCAGCTCAGCCGGCTCGGGCCTGGTTGGCCACGGCACCGAGCCGAGTCGGCAGCAATTCAGCCGGCTCGGGCCAGGTTGGCCACGGTGCTGAGCTAAGTCGGCGGCAATTCAGCCGACTTGGGCCGGGTTGACCACGGCGCCGAGCCGAGTCGGCGGCGGTTCGGCTGATCTGGGCCGCGCTGGCAGCAGTGCGACTGACCTGAGCCGAGCCATCGGCAGCCCCGCCGATCTGAGCCAAGTCGACGCCGGTTCAACCAAGCGAAAGGGCCGCCGGTCGGGCCGCGCCTCGCGGGTCAGCCGAGCCGTGCCGCGGTGGACTGAACCACCGTTCCGCACCGGTGCGCCCGCCCGAATCGAGGCCGTCCGGCACGGGGCGGAGCGCGGCGACGGGGACCTTCCCGCCCGGGAGGTCCCCGTTCTGCCGTCCGTCACACACCGTGCGCGGGTACGGCCGAACGAGTGAAGATCAGGCAGCGGCGGTGACCGACAGCGCGGCCACCCCGGCCTCGGTCAGCTCGGCGGGGACCCGGCCGGCGGAGGCGACGCCCGTGCCCGGGCGGACGTAGCCGCCCTTGGCGAGCGCGTGTGCGGTCATCTGGTCGCAGCAAGCGAAACCGTCGACGAACAGATCAGGCTCGCAGCTGGTGGACATCTCCGCGCGCTGTTGCGCGACCGCCTTGAGCATGGCCATCGCGCGATGGGTCAGCTCGACGGTCACCCTTTCTGAACCGGACACCGGGATCGCCTTCTTCCTCGTGGGCTACTTACTCAACGTTATCGCCGATTGGGCCGAATGTGTTAACAGCCACACTGTAGCGGTTCGGGAATGTGACGATGCCTAGACCTGTTCGGTTCCCGCCAGGCGAGATTCGAGCGTCCGGGCCCACTCGCGCACGATCTGCTCGCGGCGGCGGGTGTCGTCGGTGAGGAGGTTGGCGAGGCCGAGGCCGCGCCCGAGGTCGAGAGTGGCCTGGACCAGTTCGCGCACGCCCGGCTGAGCTTCGTCGACCCCGAGCAGCTCGACCGCGACCCGATGCGCCTCCCGCCCGACGCGCGCCTCCAGCGGCACGAGCACGTCGCGCAACTGGTCGTCCGTCGACGCGACGGCCCACAGCTGCAACGCCGCGCGGAACATCGGCCCGGTATAGAGGGTCAGCAGCATCTCGACCACCCACTCGATCCGCGACGAGCCGCCCGGCGACCCAGCCGCGCGCGTGCGCAGTTCGTCCAGCTGAGCCTCGCCGAGCAGTTCGACCGCCGCCGCGACCAGCGATTCCCGGGTCGGAAAATGATGCTGCGCGGCACCCCGGGAGACGCCGGCCCGCTCCGCGATGACCGCGACGGTGACCCCGTGCCACCCCCGCTCCCCGATGCAGTCCATCGCGGCCTCGATCAACCGCCGCCGCGTGGTGCGGCTGCGCTCTTGCTGCGGTTCGCGGAGCATCAGCCGTCACCTCGCCCGGCCGGTCCGCTCCCGCACAAGGCCGTGAGGGGAACCCTCAGGGACTCTGATTCTCTCAGGGTTCCCCCCACGGACCTCCGGTCAGGCCTCATGCCGTCACCACTGCTCAGTACGACTTCGGCAGCCCAAGGCTGTGCTGCCCCACGAAATTCAGCACCATTTCCCGGCTCACCGGCGCGATTCGGCCCAGCCGCACGGCTGTCACCAGGCTTCCCAGGCCGTACTCGGTCGCCAGGCCGTTCCCGCCGTGGGTCTGCACCGCCTGGTCCACCGCGCGGATCGCCACCTCCGCCGCCGCGTATTTCGCCATGTTCGCGGACTCGCCGGAGGCGAAATCGTCGCCCGCGTCGTACAGCGAAGCCGCCTTCTGCGTCATCAGTTTCGCCAGCTCAAGCTCGATTTTCACCTGTGCCAGCGGATGCGCGAGCCCCTGATGCGACCCGATCGGCGCTCCCCACACCTGCCGTTCGTTCGCGTAGCCGACCGCCTTGTCCAGCGCGTACCTCGCGGTTCCCAGCGAAAACGACGCGCCCATGATGCGTTCCGGGTTCAGGCCCGCGAACAGCTGCGCGATCGCCGCGTCCTCCTCGCCGACCAGGGCTTCCGCGGGCAGCCGCACGTCGTCCAGGAAGAGGGAGAACTGGTTCTCCGGCGCGACGATGTCCATGTCGATCTTCGTGAACTCGAACCCGGGCGTGTCCGTCGGCACCACGAACAGCGCGGGCTTCAGCCGCCCGGTCTTCGCGTCCTCGGTGCGGCCGACGACGAGCACCGCGTCCGCCTCGTCGACCCCGGAGATGAACACCTTGCGGCCGGACAGCACCCAGTCGCCGCCGTCCCGGCGGGCGGTCGTCGTGATCTTGTGCGAGTTGGATCCGGCGTCCGGTTCGGTGATCGCGAAGACGATCTTCTTGCTGCCGTCCGCGATTCCCGGCAGCCACTGCTTCTTCTGGTCCGGCGTGCCGAAGCGCGACAGCACCGTCCCGACGATCGCCGGCGACACCACCATCAGCAGCAGCGGCGAACCCGCGGCGGCGAATTCTTCCAGCACCGCGGCGAGATCCGCGATCCCCGCGCCCCCGCCGCCGTACTCCTCCGGCAGGTTCACGCCCAGGTAGCCGAGCCGTCCGGCCTCGTCCCACAGCTCGTCGGTCTTCTCGCCCGCGCGGGCCTTCTTCGCGTAATACTCGTGCCCGTACTTGCCCGCCAGATCGGCCGCGGCCTTCCGCAGCGCCACCCGCTCTTCCGGCTCGACGAAGTTCATCGCGTTCATTCGGTCTCTCCCACCACAGCCAGCACCGCGCCTACCTCGACCTGTTGCCCGACCTCGACCGGCAGTGCGGCGACCACGCCGTCCGCCGGGGCCGAGATCCGGTGTTCCATCTTCATCGCTTCCAGCCACAGCAACGGATCGCCCGTCCGCACACTGTCCCCTTCGGACACCGCGAGCCGGACGACCGTGCCCGGCATCGGCGCCAGCAGCGATCCCGCGGCCAGTGCCGAATCGGGATCGGCGAACCGCGGCTCGGCGGTCAGCGCCACCGAACCCAGCGGGGAATCCACATAGGACATCGAACCGCGCCGGGCGACCTCGAAGGTCCGGCGGACTCCGGCGATGTCGAAGACCACCTGGTCCGGCGTAGCTGAAATCAGGGTGACGTCGTCGTAGCCTTCGGCGCGCAGGCCGTCGCGGGTCAGCGAGTAGACGACCTCGTAACGGTTGTCTCCCTTGGCAAACACCTTCCGCTGACCTGCGGAGCGGACGTTGCGCCAACCACTCGGCAACCGTCCCAGGGTGGTGGCGGACGCCCGGTTCCCGGCGGCATCGGCCAGCGCGGCGGCCAGGGCAGACCAGCGTTCGGTGTCCACAGTGGCCAGCGGTGCGGCCAAAGTGGACAGTCCGTGCCGGTCGAAGAACGCGGTATCCGTTTCTCCGGCGAGGAAAGCCTCGTGGCGCAGGATCCGGACCAGCAGGTCGCGGTTGGTCACCACGCCATGGATCTTCGCGCCTGCCAACGCACCGGCGAGTCGACGCGCGGCTTCCGCCCGCGTGGGCGCCCACGTGATGACCTTCGCCAGCATCGGGTCGTAGTGGACACCGATCACCGAGCCGGATTCCACCCCGGAATCCAAACGCAGCCCGGCGCCGTGGGTAAACTCGCGGTCCACTCCGGACACTTCGAAAGCGTGCAGCGTCCCGCTCTGCGGTTGCCATCCGGCCGAAGGGTCCTCCGCGTACAGCCGGACTTCGATCGAATGTCCATTAGCCGCAGGCGGTTCTGCAGGCAACCGAGCACCCTCGGCTATCGAAAGCTGCAACGCCACCAGGTCCAGTCCGGTGACGTTCTCCGTCACCGGATGCTCGACCTGCAGCCGTGTGTTCATCTCCAGGAAGTAAAACCGGCCGTCTGGACCAGCCAGGAACTCGACGGTTCCCGCGCCCACGTAGTCGATCGCCTGCGCGGCCTTGCGCGCCGCGTCGAACAGCTCAGTCCGCATGGCATCGTCCACAAAGGGCGATGGCGCTTCTTCGACCACCTTCTGGTGCCGACGCTGGATGGAGCACTCCCGCTCCCCCACCGCCCAGACCGTGCCGTGCGAGTCGGCGAGCACCTGGACCTCGATGTGCCGTCCGGTCTCGAGATACCGTTCGCAGAACACCGTCGGATCACCGAACGCCGACCCTGCTTCCGCCCGAGCACTCTCGACGGCTTCGGCCAGCTCGCCCAGCGACCGGACTACGCGCATACCGCGACCGCCGCCGCCAGCGGAAGCCTTGACCAGCAACGGAAGATCGTCCTCGGTCACCGAGGACGGGTCCAATTCGGACAGCACCGGGACTCCGGCGGCGGCCATCAGCCGTTTCGACTCCACTTTGGAGCCCATGGTCTCGATCGCCGCGGGCGGCGGGCCGATCCACGTCAGTCCGGCGTCGAGCACCGCACGGGCGAACCCGGCGTTCTCGGACAGGAAGCCGTACCCGGGATGGATCGCGTCGGCTCCGGCGTCCGCCGCGGCTTTCACAATCAGTTCGCCACGCAGATACGTCTCGCCCGGCGCGTTGCCCGGCAGCCGGACGGCGACGTCGGCTTCCCGCGCATGCGGGGAATCGGCGTCCGCGTCGGAGAACACCGCGACCGTGCCGATTCCGGCGTCCCGGCAGCTGCGGAACACCCGGCGGGCGATCTCGCCCCGGTTGGCGACCAGCAGATTCTGGATCATGGCCCTCACATCCGGAAGACGCCGAAGCCGCCTTCGACGCCCTTCACTGGTCCGTTGTGGATCGCCGACAGGCTCAGCCCGAGCACCGTGCGGGTGTCGCGCGGGTCGATGATGCCGTCGTCGTAAAGCATGCCGGAGAGGAACATCGGCATCGATTCCGCCTCGATCTGGTTCTCCACCATGGCGCGCATCGCGGCGTCGTTTTCCTCGCTGTACTCCTGGCCCCGGCTCGCCGCAGCGGCGCGGGCCACAATGGACAGCACCCCGGCCAGCTGCGCCGGCCCCATCACCGCGGACTTCGCGCTCGGCCACGCGAACAAGAACCGCGGATCGTAGGCCCGGCCGCACATTCCGTAGTGCCCGGCTCCATAGGACGCTCCCATGAGGACGGACAGGTGCGGCACCTTCGAGTTCGACACCGCGTTGATCATCAGCGCGCCGTGCTTGATGATGCCGCTCTGCTCGTATTCCTTGCCGACCATGTAGCCGGTCGTGTTGTGCAGGAACACCAGCGGCGTGTCGATCTGGTTGGCCAGCTGGATGAACTGCGCGGCCTTCTGCGATTCCTCGCCGAACAGCACGCCTTGCGCATTCGCCAGGATGCCCACCGGATAACCGTGGATGCTCGCCCATCCGGTGACCAGGCTCGGCCCGTACAGCGGCTTGAACTCGTCGAAGTCCGAACCGTCCACGACGCGCGCGATCACCTCGCGCGGGTCGAACGGGACCTTCAGGTCGGTCGGCACGATGCCCAGCAGGTCTTCGGCGTCGAACACCGGCTCGGCGTAGTCCGGTTTGGCCGCCGGACCCTGTTTGGTCCAGTTGAGCCGCTTGATGATGCTCCGGCCGAGGCGGATCGCGTCCTCCTCGTCGACGGCGAGGTAATCGGCGAGCCCGGACGTCCGCGCGTGCATTTCCGCGCCGCCGAGGGATTCGTCGTCGGATTCCTCGCCGGTCGCCATCTTGACCAGCGGCGGCCCGCCGAGGAACACCTTCGCGCGTTCCTTCACCATCACGACGTAATCGGACATGCCGGGCAGATACGCGCCGCCCGCGGTCGAGTTGCCGAACACCAGCGCGACGGTCGGCACTTTCGCCGCCGAGGACCGCGTCAGATCACGGAAGACCCGGCCGCCGGGAATGAAGATTTCCTTCTGGGTAGGAAGATCCGCGCCGCCGGACTCGACCAGGTTGATCACCGGCAGCCGGTTCTGCGCCGCGATGTCCGCCGCCCGGAACGATTTCTTCGTCGTCCACGGATTGCTCGCGCCGCCCTTGACCGTCGGGTCGCTGGCCGAGATCAGGCATTCGACGCCTTCCACCACGCCGATCCCGGTGATCACGCTCGCGCCGACCCGGTAGTCCGAACCCCACGCGGCCAGCGGCGACAGTTCCAGGAACGGCGAATCCTCGTCCAGGAGCAGTTCGATCCGTTCGCGCGCCAGCAGCTTTCCGCGCTTGCGATGCCGTTCGACGTACTTTTCGCCGCCGCCGGCCACCGCTTTGGCCTGTTCGGCGTCGATCTCCGCGAGCTTCTCCAGCATCGCCTCGCGGTTCGCGGCGAACTCGTCGGCCCGGGTGTCCACTGTGGATCTGATAGTGGTCATGCGGTGTATCCCAATCGCTTCGCGGCCAGTCCGGTCAGGATTTCGGTGGTGCCGCCGCCGATGCCGAGAATGCGGACGTCGCGGTAATGCCGCTCCACTTCGGCCTCGCGCATGTAGCCGAGCCCGCCGTGCAGTTGCACCGCCTCGTTCACGACCCATTCAGCGGTCTGCACCGCGGTGTTCTTCGCGAAGCACGCCTCGGCGATCACTTCCTCGCCGGACACGTGCCGGATCGCGACCTGCCGGGCGTAGGTCCGGGCGACGTCGACCCTGCAGGCCATCTCGGTGAGCTTGTGCTGCACGACTTGCCGCGAGATCAGCGGACGCCCGAACGTCTCGCGCATCCGGCACCAGTCCAGCGTCAGGTCCAGTGCCCGCTGCGCGTGCGCATACGCTTGCACCGCCAGCGAAAGCCGTTCGGTCACGAACTGCGTGGCCACCTGAGCGAAGCCGCTGTTCTCCGCGCCGACCAGATTCTCCGCCGGAACCCGGACGTCCACATAAGACAGTTCAGCCGTGTCCGAAGCCGCCCAGCCCATTTTCTCCAGCTTGCGGGACACCGTGAAGCCCGGCGTCCCGCGCTCGACCACGATCAGCGAAAGACCGTGCGCACCTGCTTCGCCGGTTCGGACCACAGTGGTCACGAAGTCCGCGCGACAGCCGGAGGTGATGAACGTTTTCGCCCCATTGATCACATACTCGTCGCCTTCGCGCACCGCAGTGGTGCGGATCCCGGCGACATCGGAACCGCCGTCCGGCTCGGTGACCGCCAGCGAGCCGATCTTCTCGCCTTCGAGCGTCGGCCGCACCCAGCGTTCGATCTGCACCGGGTCGCCGGCCTCGACGATGTGCGGCACCGCGATCCCGCAGGTGAACAGCGACGCGAACAGCCCGCCGGACCCGCCCGCGTAGTGCATTTCCTCGGCGACCACGAGCGCGTCGAGGTAATTGCCGTCGCCGCCGCCCGCGGCTTCGGGGAACGCGACCCCGAGCAGACCCAGCTGTCCCGCCTTGCGATGCAGGTCGCGCGGCAGTTCCCCGGCCCGCTCCCAGTCGTCGAGATGCGGCAGCACGTCCTTCTCCACGAACCGGCGCACCGTCGCGCGCAGTTCGGTGCGTTCCGGCGTGCGGAACGGATCCACGGTCACAGCAGCGCCTCCGGGACGTCGAGTTCGCGCGCCCGCAGCCATTCGCCGAGCGCCTTCGCCTGGGGATCGAACCTGGCCTGCGAAGCGACGCCGTCGCCGAGAATGCCCTCGACCACGAAGTTCATCGCCCACAGGTTCGGCAGCAGATGCCGGGTGACCGGCAGTCCTTCGGTTTCCGGCAGCAACCGGCGGAATTCCCCGACGGTCAGCCGATGCACGAGCCAGCGCCACGCTTCCTCGGACCGCACCCACACGCCGAGATTCGCGTTGCCGCCCTTGTCCCCGCTGCGCGCCCCGGCGACCAGGCCAAGCGGGACCCGCCGCACCTTGTCCGCCTGCAACGGTTCCGGCAGCGCCGGTTCGTCCACTTCAGACAACTCAAGCGTCGCTGAGGCGGGCGCGATGTCCGCCTTGGACCCGTCCGGCAGCACCGCGACGTGCGGGACCGCGCCAGCGTCCACAAAGGCCGCTGAGTAGACCCCGAACGGCGACGCGTCCGAAGGCGGTGCGGTCACGTGGAATCCCGGGTAGCTCGCGAGCGCCAGCTCGATCGCCGCTCCGCTGAACGCACGTCCGGCGATCTTCGGATCGTTGTCCTTCACGGCGACATGGAGCAGCGCACTGGCGCGTTCCTCGGTGTCCGCGTCCGCATGATCCGTGCGAGCTAGTGTCCACCGGACGTCGGCTGGCGGACGCTTCGCCAGCGCGCCTTCCAACTGTTCCCGTACCAGCGCGGCTTTCTGCTCGATGTCCAGTCCAGTAAGGACGAACGTCGTCTCGTTCCGGAACCCGCCGAGCCGGTTGAGGCACACTTTCAACGTCGGCGGCGGCGCTTCCCCGCGCACCCCGCTGATCCGCACTCGATCCGGCCCGTCGTCCGAAAGGGACAGTGCGTCGAACCGTGCCGTTACATCAGGATTCGCATACCGCGCACCGGTGACCTCGTACAGAAGCTGCGCCGTGACAGTTCCGGTATTGACCACGCCACCGGTTCCCGGATGCTTCGTAATCACGCTGGAGCCGTCCGCGTAAATCTCCGCAAGGGGGAATCCCGGCACGCCGATCGGCTGTTCGCGGAAGAACGAGTAGTTGCCGCCCGTCGCCTGCGCACCGCATTCGATGACGTGGCCCGCCGCGACCGCTCCAGCTAGCGCATCGTAGTCGTCGCGGGCCCAGCCGAAGTGCGCCGCCGCCGGCCCCACGATCACCGACGCGTCCGTGACCCGCCCGGTCACCACCACGTCCGCACCGGCCTTGAGGCATTCCGCAATCCCCCACGCGCCGAGATAAGCGTTGGCAGTCAAAGGATTCTCGAAGCCGAACTCGTCCGCACGCGCGATCAGGTCGTCACCCTCGACGTGCGCGACGCGGACCTCGAGACCGAGCTTCGCGGCCAGTTCCCGCAACGCGTCCGCGAGCCCGGCCGGGTTGAGCCCGCCCGCGTTCGCGACGATCCGGACGCCCTTCTCCTTAGCCAGCCCGAGGTTCTCCTCCATCTGCCGGAGGAACGTCTTGGCGTAGCCGCGCGCCGGGTCCTTCATCCGGTCGCGACCGAGGATGAGCATGGTCAACTCGGCGAGATAATCGCCGGTCAGGACGTCGAGCGGGCCGCCGGTCAGCATTTCCCGCACGGCGGAGAACCGGTCGCCGTAGAACCCGGACGCGTTCCCGACGCGCAACGGCGCGCTCACGCGAACTGCCCCGGCTCGCGCCCCGCCCCGGGCGGCCCGGCGAACGCCTGCGCGATGCCCAGCCATTCCTCGACATCCGCGCCCGTCGCAACGAGATCAGTGTCCGCCGGATGCCGCCGCTGCGTCGCCACCAGGCAGAAGTCGAGCGCGCTGCCGGTGAGCCGCTGCTCCGCGTCCTCCGGCCCGAACGCCCAGGCACTGCCGTCCGGCGCGATCAACTCGACCCGGAATTCCTCGGTCGGCGGCGCGAGCGAGTGGAGTTTGTACGCGAAATCGCGCGTCCGCGTGCCGAACCGGGCGATGTGCCACAACCGTTCGGTCGGCTCGCGCGTGACGCCGAGCGCGTCGGCGATGTCCTGACCGTGCGCCCAGGTCTCCATCATCCGCGCGGTCGCCATGGAAGCCGCGCTCATCGGCGGGCCGTACCAAGGAAGCTTTTGCCCCTCCGGCACCGCTGCGAGCGCCTCGGCCAACGCGGCCCGGCCATCGCGCCACTGCGCCAGCAGCTCGTCCGGGGGCAGCTGGGCACCCTCTTCGGCACCCGCGTCGACGTAGTTTTCGCCGATGCTCAACAGGTTTTCGACCTCGGACTGCCAGTCCTGCGGCCGGCTCGCGGAGATCAGCGATTTGCCGTCGGTCCACGCCAGATGCGCGACCTGATGCGCGATGCTCCAGCCAGGCGCCGGCGTCGGCCGCGCCCACCCCTCGGCGGGCAACCCGGCGACCAGGTCGTCGACCGCCTCCGATTCGGCCGCGAGATCCCGGAGGATCCCCGCGAGATCAGCCATTCCTGCGCCTCCCTGCGTCCGCCGCACCACCTCGTGCGGACCCAGCGTGACCCCTGCCGCCGGAAAAATCAAGCGCGCCTGATTGTTTTTGCTCCAGCCGCGTGCCGTGAAGGACTCCCTAGGGGAATCTGATTCCCTCAAGGAGCCCTTCACGGACCTCAGTCAGCCGTGCGCGGTGTCGATGACGCAGAAGCGGTTGCCTTCCGGATCCGCGAGGACCACGAAGTCCGGATCCGGCGGGTAGTGCGGCCAGTCCACCTGCCGAGCGCCCAGTCCCACCAACCGAGAGACCTCCGCCGCCTGGTCCGCGGCGTCCCCGGCGTACAGGTCCAGATGCACCCGCGGCACCTCCTGCACCGGCACCGAGCTCCGCTGGAACGCCACCCCCGGCCCCGCGCCGTCGGGAGGCAACAGCACCACGAAATCCGTCGCGTCGTCCCGCCGCGCGTACCCCAGCGCGTCGCTCCAGAACGAGACCGCGCGCTCCATGTCCTCGACTCCCAGCACCACCGTGCCCACCTTCAGCATGACCCGAGCATGCCCCGGTCATGGACGCCCAACCGTTATTGACACATTGAAAACAACGCTCCGGCGCCCTACCGTCCTCCCATGGACTCCTACGCGGAGATCGCCTGCGAGGTCGCCGGCAAGGTCGCGACCGTCCTGCTCGACCGGCCCGCGGCCCGCAACGGCTACACGACCCGGACGGCCGACGAACTCGCCGACGCCCTCGACCGCGCCGACCGGGACGAGGACATCCGCGCCGTCGTGCTCGGAACCACCGGCAAGGATTTCTCCGTCGGGGCCGATCTTTCGTCCGGCGGATTCGACTTCGGCGACCGTCCGCCGGACGACTGGCAGGAACCCGCCGGCCGGGTGTCGAAGCGGATCTTCACCATGAACAAGCCGGTGCTGGCCGCGTTGCGCGGGGCGTCGGTCGGCGCGGGAATCACCATCACGCTGTCCTGCGACTACCGCTTCGCCTCGACCGATTCCAAGTTCGGCTTCGTCTTCACCCGCCGCGGGATCTACCCTGAGGGCGCGTCGGCGTGGTTCCTCCCCCGCCTCGTCGGGATGGGCGCGGCCGTCGACTGGATGGTCAGCGGACGGCTCTTCGGACCCGACGAAGCACTCCAAGCCGGTCTCGTCCACCAGATCCACGACCCCGAAGACGTCCTGAGCCAAGCCCAAGCAAAGGCCCGGGAAATCGCCGAGACCACCGCACCTGTCGCGGTCGCCGTCACCCGGCAACTGCTCTACCGGATGGCCTCGGCCCCGTCGCCGTTCGACGTCCACCAGGTGGACTCGAAGCTCATTTCCGAGCTGGGCTCGAACCCCGACGCCGTCGAAGGCATCGCCTCGTTCTTCCAGAAACGCCCGCCCGAGTTCCCGTTGCGCGTGGACCGAGATCTGCCGCCGTACCTGCCGTGGACCGGAGAATGACCGAGTATCCGCCCGAACCGTGGCACCTCGCCGCCGACGCCCGCATCTCGATCTGGCGCGTGCCGGTCGACGAACTGCCCGCATTGCCCACCGGCGCCGAGCCGCTGCTCCTCAACAACCAGGCCGCCGTCTTCACTGCCTGGATCGACTACCTCCCGTCCGGTCAGCTGAGCTACCACGAGCTCCTCTCCTGCGTCGCCGTCCGCGGCCGCGGGCTCGCCGCCTCGATCACCGACATCTGGGTCGACAGCGAGATCTCGCGCGCGGGCGGACGCGAACTGTGGGGGATCCCGAAGGACCTCGCGGCCTTCACCTTCACCGGGGGACGCACCTTCACCGCCGCGACCTCCGACGACTGGATCGCCACCGCCGCCTTCACCCCGCGCGTCGGGCTCCCGATCACACTCCCGGTACGCTTCGAGATCGCTCAAGCCCGAAACGGCAGCCCGCTGCGTAGCCCGGTCGAGTGGCGCGCGAAACCCCGCGCGGCGGCCGCGGACTGGTCGGTCAACCCGGCCGGGCCACTGGGCTACCTGGCCGGGAAACGGCCCGTGGCCAGTGCGGCACTGGGCGCCACGAAGCTTCGCTTCGGATCTTGCCCTCGGTGATCGGATAACCCGCCAGGGTGAGACTGACACGCCATACCTTGGGGCGCGTGCGAGCCTGAACCCCAAGATGTAGTCTCTGGGAACCGGCAGCCCCCAGCGACGGGGAGACCGCTTGACGAGGGCGGCCGGGCTGTTTCGACGAAACCGCAGCGCATGGCCTTGACCGGCTGTGTGCCGCTCGAACGCGCCCATTTCGAGGAACTGTTGGAGACACGCATGTCAGTGGAAACCGGTCAGCGGCCGCCGTCGGCGGCGGAGGGGGCCCCGAGCGCGGTCCGCGTCATCCGGCGGGACGGAAGCGTCTCGCCCTTCGACGCGGGCAAGATCTCGGTGGCGCTGACCAAGGCCTTCCTCGCGGTCGAGGGCGGCGACGCCGCCGCGTCCTCCCGCGTGCACCACGTGGTCGCGGAGCTGACCGGGCAGGTCGAGGCGGCGCTGCTGCGCCACACCGGCCCGGAGACCGCACTGCACATCGAGCAGATCCAGGACCAGGTCGAACTCGCCCTGATGCGCGGAGAGCACCACAAGGTCGCCCGCGCCTACGTCCTCTACCGCGACGAGCGCTCGAAGGCCCGCGAGGCCGCCGCGCCGGCGTCGGCCGAGGTCGCGCTGAGCGTCAAGGGCGCCGACGGAACGCTGCGCCCGCTCGACTGGGCGCGCGTTTCGCACGTCGTCGGCGAGGCTGTCGCCGGGCTCGAGGACGTGTCCGCCGAGCCGGTGCTGGCCGAGGCCAAGCGCAACCTTTACGACGGCATCACCGCCGACGAACTCGCGCTCGCGCAGATCATGGCCGCGCGCGTGCTGGTCGAGCAGGAGCCGAACTACTCGTTCGTGTCCGCCCGGCTGCTGCTGGACAAGCTGCGCGGCGAAGCGCTGAGCTACCTCGCGCAGAAGCCGCGGCAGGCCAGCCAGGACGAGATGACGAGCGAATACCCGGCGTACTTCCGCGCCTACCTGCGCCGCGCGGTCGAGCTGGAGCTGGTCGACGGCGAGCTGCTGGGCTTCGACCTGGACAAGATCACCGCCGCCATTCACGCCGAGCGCGACCTCGACTTCGGCTTCCTCGGCCTGCAGACGCTGTACGACCGGTACTTCCAGCACCACAACGGCGTGCGGTTCGAGCTGCCGCAGGCGTTCTTCATGCGCGTCGCGATGGGCCTGGCGATCCGCGAGGACGACCGCGAAGCCCGCGCGATCGAGTTCTACGAACTGCTGTCGACGTTCCACTTCATGGCGTCCACCCCGACGCTGTTCAACAGCGGCACCAACCGCGCACAGCTGTCGTCCTGCTTCCTGACCACTGTGGACGACGACCTGGACTCGATTTTCCAGGCGTACAAGAACAACGCGCTGCTGGCCAAGTACTCGGGCGGCCTCGGCAACGACTGGACCCCGGTCCGCGGCCTCGGCGCGCACATCAAGGGCACCAACGGCCAGTCGCAGGGCGTCGTGCCGTTCCTGAAGATCGCCAACGACACCGCGGTCGCGGTCAACCAGGGCGGCAAGCGCAAGGGCGCGGCCTGCGCGTACCTGGAGACCTGGCACGTCGACATCGAGGAATTCCTCGACCTGCGCAAGAACACCGGCGACGACCGGCGCCGCACGCACGACATGAACACCGCCAACTGGGTCCCGGACGAGTTCCTGCGCCGCGTCGAGGCGAACGCCGAGTGGACGCTGTTCTCGCCGAACGAGACGCCGGACCTGCACGACCTGTACGGCAACGCGTTCGCGCAGCGCTACCGCGAGTACGAGGCGGCCGCTGCGCGCGGCGAGATCAAGGTGTTCCGCAAGGTCCGCGCGGTCGAGCTGTGGCGGCGCATGCTGACCATGCTGTTCGAGACCGGCCACCCGTGGATCACCTTCAAGGACCCGTGCAACCTGCGTTCGCCGCAGCAGCACGTCGGCGTCGTGCACTCGTCCAACCTGTGCACCGAGATCACGCTGAACACGAACACCGAAGAGGTCGCGGTCTGCAACCTCGGCTCGGTGAACCTGCTCAAGCACGTCACCCCCTCCGGTTTGGACACTGAGCGGCTCGAGAAGACCGTGCGCACCGCGGTGCGCATGCTCGACAACGTGATCGACATCAACTTCTACACGATCCCGGAGGCGCGCCGTTCCAACCTGCGCCACCGTCCGGTCGGCCTGGGCATCATGGGCTTCCAGGACGCGCTGTTCGAGCTGGGCGTGCCGTTCGCGTCCGCCGACGCGGTGAAGTTCGCCGACACTTCGATGGAGCACCTCTCCTACTACGCGATCTCGGCTTCGACCGATCTCGCGCAGGAGCGCGGCCAGTACCAGACGTTCGAGGGTTCCTTGTGGAGCAAGGGAATCCTGCCGATCGACTCGATGCAGCTGCTCATCGACGCGCGTCAGGGCGACGGCCTCGACGTCGACACCTCGACGACGCTGGACTGGGCCCCGCTGCGCGAGCGCGTCAAGACCGTCGGCATGCGCAACTCCAACGTGATGGCGATCGCGCCGACCGCGACGATCTCCAACATCTCCGGCGTCGGCCAGTCGATCGAGCCGCTGTTCCAGAACCTGTACGTCAAGTCGAACATGTCCGGCGACTTCACCGTCGTCAACCCGCACCTGGTCAAGAGCCTCAAGGCGCGCGGCCTGTGGGACGAGGTCATGGTCAGCGACCTGAAGTACTTCGACGGCAGCCTCGGCCAGATCGACCGGGTCCCGGACGACCTGAAGGCGCTGTACGCGACCGCTTTCGAGATCGAGTCGAAGTGGATCGTGGACGCCGGTTCGGTGCGCCAGAAGTGGATCGACCAGGCCCAGTCCCTGAACCTGTACATCGCGGCGCCGAGCGGGCGCAAGCTCGACGAGCTGTACCGCTACGCCTGGCACAAGGGCCTCAAGACCACGTACTACCTGCGGGCGCAGTCCGCGACGCACGTGGAGAAGAGCACCCTGCGCGGCACCGACGGCAAGCTGAACGCCGTCTCCGCCACCCCGGCTCCGGCCGCTCCGGCCGCCGCTGCTCCCGCCGCGGCTCCCGCTGCTCCCGCTCCCGCTGCCGCGCCTTCGCCGTCGCCGTCCGCCGCGGTTCCGGCCGCCTCTCCCTCGCCGTCGCCTGCCGCGGCTGTTCCCGCGGAGCCGAAGGAGATGCCGAAGACCGACGTCGACTTCGTCGCCACCGAGGGCGCTGCCTGCCGGATCGACGACCCCGACTGCGAAGCCTGCCAGTAAGGAATCCCTGAACCATGACGAACGTGGAAACGACGGACGCGACCGGCCTCGGCGAGATCGAGGTCGGCGCGGCCCGGATCAACGTCGACGACAAGCGCATGATCAACGCGCGCGCCGACGTCAACCAGCTGCTGCCGATGAAGTACCGGTGGGCCTGGGACAAGTACCTCGCGGCGTGCAACAACCACTGGATGCCGACCGAGGTCGCGATGCAGGCCGACATCGCGCTGTGGAAGTCGCCGGACGGCCTCACCGAGGACGAGCGGCAGATGCTCAAGCGCAACCTCGGCTTCTTCGCGACGGCGGAATCGTTGGTGGCCAACAACATCGTGCTCGCGGTGTACCGGCAGATCACCAACCCGGAGTGCCGCCAGTACCTGCTGCGCCAGGCCTTCGAGGAGGCCGTGCACACGCACACCTTCCAGTACATCTGCGAAAGCCTCGGCCTGGTCGAGGGCGAGCTGTTCAACATGTACCGCGAGGTCCCGTCCATTTCGGACAAGGACGCGTGGGCGCTGAAGTACACGCAGAACCTGGAAAACCCGGACTTCGAGACCGGCACGCCGGAGGCCGACCAGGCGTTCCTGCGCGACCTGGTGGCGTTCTACGTGATCTTCGAGGGCATGTGGTTCTACACCGGTTTCGCGCAGATCCTGTCGCTGGGCCGGCGGAACAAGATGGTCGGCATCGCCGAGCAGTACCAGTACATCCTGCGCGACGAGTCGATCCACCTGAACTTCGGCATCGACTGCATCAACCAGATCAAGATCGAGAACCCGCACCTGTGGACCGAGGAATTCCAGGCCGAGATCCGCGGAATGCTGCAGGACGCGTGCGAACTGGAAGTGAAGTACGCCCGCGACACCATGCCGCGCGGCATGCTCGGCCTGTCGGCTGACCTGTGCGAGCAGTACATGCACTTCATCACCGACCGCCGCGCCCAGCAGATCGGCCTGACCCCGATCTACGGCGAGAACGAAAACCCGTTCCCGTGGATGTCGGAGGCGATGGACCTGAAGAAGGAGAAGAACTTCTTCGAGACCCGCGTCATCGAGTACCAGTCCGGCGGGGCCCTCGACTGGGACTGATCCCACCCCGAGGCAACTGCTGAAACTCGGCCGCACCCTGGGCAGCCAGGGTGCGGCCGAGTTCGTTTACCCGGCACCAGACCGGCCGCCGCGGCCAGTCCGCTTCGTCACTTCAGTGCCGACACCACTCCAAACGTCGCAAGGTCGTGCGGCTCCGCCAGGATCGACCAGCCCAGCATGTGCCCGGATTTCGCATCCACCGTGACGGTGAGCACGTTTCCCCTGGGAGCCTTGCTTCCCGGAGGCACCTTGGCGGCGTGCCCGACGAAGTTTCCGGTCATTTGAATCAAATACACCGGATCGTTGGCTTCGGGCTGCGTTCCGTCAATATGCTTGAGCGTGTTGCGGTCGGTTTCTACATACTGAATAGCGGACGGACTGTCCTCGTCATTCGCGGCAGCCAACCTCTTCGCCGTACTCAGCAGGTCGGCGGGAGTAGGCGGCGTGACGTTGCTTTCGGCAGACATCTTCTCCGTCCTGTCCACACAGGGCTTGCGCTTTTCAGCACGCATTCCGGGCGAGACCCGCCGCTCGCACAAGAGCCGAGAACAACTCCGCAGTTTGTCCGCCCTGGCGCACCCGAGGAACCGCCGACCGGGTGACAAGTCAGACTACGAAGACCTCCCGGTACATGACTATTTTCGGGCAGAGACTGAAGAATAATGAGCCCCTGTGGCTATCCAGCGAGCAATAGCGAAGTCTCAACAGACAATGCGCCGAAAACCTGAGCCGCACGCGGTGCCGCTCCCTCCACCAGCAGCTCAGCCTGGCTCGCCAACGCGCTCACCGGGGCCAAGCCGCCAGGCGACGAGCACCTTGACACCCCCTCCCGCACCCCGGGACCTTGCCCAAACCCGCTAAACTTCCCCACGCCACTGGTTCGTCAGAACGCACCCGCGCTCTGACGAGGCAACAGGGAACCCGGTGCGATTCCGGGACTGCCCCGCAGCGGTATGTGGGAACGAAAGCTGTCACCGCGAACGCGGTAAAGCACTGGGCGCCCCGCCCGGGAAGCGACAGCCGGTAGGCACGAGCGACACGCCCACGAGTCCGAATACCTGCCAATGGCACGCACGCCGACGGCGTGCGTGAGTCCGGGCCTCGCGGGACAGGGCGCCGACCGAAGCACGACGTTTCCGCGTGCCCGGGCTCTTCCGGCGAGCACGTGAGGATGCATGCTGTGAACACCATCGGCACCACGATTCTCGGCTACCCGCGAATCGGCCCGGCCAGGGAACTGAAACGGGCACTCGAGGCCTACTGGGCAGGCACCGGCACCGAGGAAGAACTCCAGGCCACCGCCCGACGGCTGCGCGAGCAAACCTGGACCGCCCTGCGCGACCAAGGCCTGGACTCAATCCCCTCCAGCACCTTCTCCCTCTACGACCAGGTACTGGACACCACCGCCCTCTTCGGCGCACTGCCGCAACGCTTCACCCGCCTAGGCCTCTCCCCTCTGGACACCTACTTCGCCGCCGCCCGCGGCGTCCCGGACGCCCCCGCACTGGAAATGACGAAGTGGTTCGACACCAACTACCACTACCTCGTCCCGGAACTGGGCCCGGACTCCCGATTCGCCCTCACCGGCACCGCCCCGGTCGACGAGGTTCGCGAAGCCCGCGCCCTCGGCATCACCCCGCGTCCGGTGCTCGTCGGACCGGTCACCTTTCTCTTGCTGGCCAAGGCGACCCAGCCCGGATTCAGCCCGCTGGAACTGCTGGACGAACTTCTCCCCGCGTACGCCGAATTGCTCGGCAAGCTGGCCGACGAGGGCGTCGAATGGGTCCAGTTGGACGAGCCGGCCTTCGCGGCCGACCGAACGAACCAGGAGTTCAACGCGCTCACCCGCGCCTATCACTGGCTGGCAAAGGAAAAACACCGGCCGAAGCTCTTGGCAGCCGGATACTTCGGCAGCCTCGGCCGAGCACTCGGCATACTGGCGCGCTCCCCCATCGAAGCAGTAGCCGTCGACCTGGTGACCGACGCGTCCTTTGTAGACAAAGTGGCCGCCGAAGACGCGTTACGGGACAAGGAAGTACTCGCCGGAGTAGTGGACGGCCGCAACGTCTGGCGCACCGACCCCGGCGTCGCACTGGCCCGCGCAGCGCGGCTGAAGGCCACCGCAGCTCACGTAAGCATCTCGACGTCGTGCTCGCTGCTGCACGTCCCTTACGACGTCGAAGCGGAGACAGATCTCAACCCACGCCTGAAGAATTGGCTCGCCTTCGCCCGGCAGAAAGTGGACGAGGTCGTCTTGCTCGGCCGAGCCCTCCACGGCGAGGACGTCGACCTCAGTCCAGCGCGGGCCGCCGTCGCCGATCGAGCCAGCGCTGCGGAGCTCAACGACGCCGACGTCCGCGCTCGCGTCGCAGCGCTCCGGCCGGAGGACACCGTCCGCACCCCATACGCAGAACGTGCTGCAGCGCAACAGAAATCACTCAATCTTCCGCCACTGCCGACCACCACCATCGGCTCCTTCCCGCAAACCGGCGAGGTCCGCCGAGCCCGAGCGGCACACCGCGCAGGCAAACTCGACGACACGGCGTACCGGGACGCGATGCGCACCGAGATCGAGCGGGTCGTGCGGCTTCAGGAAAACCTCGGCCTCGACGTCCTGGTACACGGCGAGCCGGAACGCAACGACATGGTCCAGTACTTCGCCGAACAACTGACCGGATTCGCGGCGACAACCCTCGGCTGGGTCCAATCGTACGGATCCCGTTGTGTCCGCCCGCCGATCCTGTTCGGCGACGTCTCCCGTCCGAAGCCGATGACCGTCGAATGGACCCAGTACGCGCAAAGCCGCACCGACCGGCCGGTGAAAGGCATGCTGACCGGCCCCGTCACGATCCTGGCCTGGTCATTCGTCCGCGACGACCAGCCACTGCCCGACACCGCACGCCAAGTCGCCCTGGCAGTCCGGGACGAGGTCGCCGACCTGGAGGCCGCCGGAATCCGCATCGTGCAGGTCGACGAACCAGCATTGCGCGAACTGCTCCCGCTGCACACGGCGGACCGCGAGGCGTACTTCGACTGGGCCGTGCCCGCGTTCCGGCTGGCCACCTCGGGCGTCGCGGAAACCACGCAGATCCACACGCACATGTGCTATTCGGAGTTCGGCGACGTCCTCCCCGCGATCGACGCCCTCGACGCCGACGTCACCAGCATCGAAGCCGCCCGCTCGAAAATGGAGGTGCTCGCCGACCTGAACGAAGCAGGCTTCGCCCGCGCCGTCGGCCCCGGCGTGTACGACATCCACTCACCGCGCGTGCCGGACCAAACCGAACTGACCAGCCTGGTGCGCACGGCACTCGGCGCGGTTCCGGCGGAGCGGCTGTGGATCAACCCGGACTGCGGCCTCAAGACCCGCGGCTACGCCGAAGTCGAACCGGCGCTGCGGCACCTGGTCGGCGCGGCCCGGGAACTGCGCGCCGAACCTCGCTGACCCGCCCCGGTGCCGGGCGGCCTGCCGCGCCGCCCGGCACCGGGCCGAGGATCACCCGAACGGCAGCCCCGCGAGGTATTGTCAGAACGTCAATAACAGGGGACCGTGGACGCGACCGATACCCTTGCCGGGAGGTGGTCGTCATGGCGGACGTGACCGGAAAAGCGGGAATCCCGACGACTGGCGGCGCGCTCGGCCGGGCCGCCCGGGTCGGCCCCGACGCGCTCGGCACCCTCGCCCACGCCGGGAGCGACGGCGTCACGAGGCTGTCGGAAAACCTGCGCGGCCGGATGCCCCCGCTGACCGCGATCCCGTTGCCGCGCAAGGTGGACGAACGCTGGCTCGGCGCGCACTGGCCGGTCCGCGAACTCGCGGCTCCGCCGGCGGGCAGCGGCCTGAAGCCGATCCTCGGCGACGACGGGCCGCCGCTGATCGGCCACACGCTCGACGGGATGCGGTTCGGCCTCGACTTCAGCCTGCGCCGCTTCGAGCAGTTCGGCCCGGTGTCGTGGATGGGCGTGTTCGGCCAGCGGATCGTGACGCTGTCCGGACCCGACGCCACCCAGACCGCGCTCGTGAACAAGGACAAGGCGTTTTCCCAGGAGGGCTGGAAGTTCTTCATCGAGCGGTTCTTCGAGCGCGGGCTCATGCTGCTCGATTTCGGCGAGCACCACCTGCATCGGCGGATCATGCAGGAGGCGTTCACGCGCGACCGGCTCCGCGGTTACGTCGCGCAGATGGGCCCGGCGTTGCGCGAAGGCGTCGCCGCGCTGCCGTCCGGCCGCCCCCAGCTGTACTGGGCGTTCAAACAGCTGACGCTGGACGTCGCGACGCAGGTTTTCATGGGCATGCGCTCCGCCGCCGATGCCGAGCGCATCAACCGCGCGTTCGTGGCCGCTGTGCGCGCCGGTACCGCCGTGGTGCGATATCCGGTGCCTGGCGGTCGCTGGGCCGCGGGTTTGCGCGGCAGGCGGACGCTGGAGCGCTATTTCGGCGAGAACCTGGCGGCGAAGCGCGACGCGGACGGTGAAGACCTGTTCTCCGCGCTCTGCCACGCGGCTTCCGAGGACGGCGACCGGTTCAGCGACGCCGACATCGTCAACCACATGATCTTCCTGATGATGGCCGCGCACGACACGACCACCATCACCGCCAGCGCGATGGCCTACTACCTCGCGAAACACCCGGAATGGCAGGAGCGCGCCCGCGAGGAGTCGCTGCGCCTCGGCGACGACCTGCCGGACCTGGAAGCGCTGGAGAGCCTCGAAACGCTGGATCTCGTGATGAAGGAGGCGCTGCGGCTGCGCGCGCCGGTGCCGTCGCTGGCGCGAAAGACCACAAAGGACACTTCCGTCCTCGGCCACTACCTGCCGGAAGGCACGATGGTCGCGGTCTCGCCGACGCTGAACCACTACTCCCCCGAGCACTGGACCGATCCGCACCGCTTCGACCCCGAGCGGTTCGGCCCGGACCGCCGCGAGGACAAATCGCACCGGTTCGCGTGGATGCCGTTCGGCGGCGGCGCGCACAAGTGCATCGGGCTGCAGTTCGGCGGCCTGGAGGTGAAGGCGCTCATGCACGAGCTGCTGCGGGCGCACCGCTGGTCGGTGCCCGAGGACTACGTCGCCAAGTGGGACTACGTCTCGCTTCCGGTGCCCGCCGACGGGCTGCCTGCCCGGCTGGCCTATCGTTGACGGCCGCCGAGCCGGACAGAAAGGTCGACAGCTGGAGACAAAACCGCAGTACAGGCCACCTTCGTGTACTCAAGGTGACTTGATGTCACCAGTTGTGTAGTGCCCATCACTCGTTCAGCCGGTAGACACCCTGTTTGGTCCGTGATGCCGTGGCATCACTTGCGGCCAACTCGTACCCAGTGTGGGTCTTCGGATCCTCCGCACCGGGCCTGAGCTGGTCTTTGTCCGCGTATGAAGAGGTGGAGAGTGCCGGAGCCTGGTGCCACGCCAGGGTTGGTCGACGTCGCGCGCAAGTACGCGGCGGCGCTGACTGACACCAACGGAGTAACGCTCCCTCCCGCCGAGGTGGAGCGCATCCTGCTCGACTTCGCCGGCGAGGTCGCCGAGCGACCCGAGGACACCGGCGCCACGCGCCGGTTCACCGCGCTCTTCTCCTCCGCGCCGCTCGGCATCGCCCTCACCGACGCGGCCGGAACCGTCGTCGAGGCGAACGCCGCGATGGCCCGGCTGCTCGGCACGTCCGCGATCGAGTTGCGGGACAAGCACATCGCCGATCTCGCCGCCGGGCCGCAGGACGCCGAGCGGCTGCGCGGCGCTTTCGACGGGCTGCCGCTCACCGGCGAAACCCGCCGGACCGTCCGCGGCGTGCATCTCGACCACAGCCGCGACGGCGGGCTCACCACGAACGTCACCATCACGTCGCTGCCCGGCGACCGGCCCGGGACGTACTTCCCGGTGGTGATGGCGGCCGACACCGACGACGTGCACCTGCTCGGCGAACGGCTGCGCCACCAGAACCTGCACGACCCGCTCACCGGACTGCCCAACAGCGCCGCGTTCAACGCCCAGCTGGAGGCCGCGCTCGGCTCGGGCAGCTCCGACGAGATCGCTTTGCTGTACCTGGACATCGACGGCTTCAAGGTGATCAACGACGGCCTCGGCGCCGGCATGGGCGACCTGGTGCTGAAGGCGATCTCGGGGAAGTTGAAGTCGGTGTTCGCCGGCCGGCACGAGGGCTACGTCGCCCGGCTGTCCGGCGACGGCTTCGCGGTGCTGCTGCGCGGCCCGGAGCTGACCGGGCAGAAGACGGTCGTGCTGGCCGACCAGGTGCTGGAGGAACTCAGCGAGCCGGTGTACGTCGACGGGCACGGCATCGGCGTCAGCGCGAGCATCGGGATCGTCGTGCGCCCGGCGAACGAGGGCAGCCACGGCGACCTGCTGCGCGCCGCCGAACTCGCGCTGCACCGCGCCAAAGAGGCGGGCAAGGCGCAGTGGATGCTGTTCGATCCGCAGCTCGACGCGCGAGACCGCAACCGGTACCAGCTCGGCGCGGTGATCGCCGGAGCGCTGGAGAACGGCGAGTTCTCGCTGATCTACCAGCCGACGGTCAAACTCGCGAAGCAGGACGAAATCGCCGCGGTGAACGCCGGGCTGCTCTGGAGCCATCCCGAACGCGGCGAACTCGGCCCTGAGGAGTTCTACCCGCTCGCGCAGACCACCGGCATGACCGTGCCGCTCGGCAAATGGCTGCTGCAGGAATCGCTCGGCGCGACCGCGCGCTGGCGCGAGCAGTACGGCCCGGCGGCGCCGGACGTCTGCATCCGGCTGCCGAAGCGCCTCGCCATCGACCCGGATCTGGTGCTGCTGGTCAAGAACCAGCTCGACCGGCACCGCCTGCCCGCGCGAGCGCTGCGGCTGTGCACCGACCGCGCGTCGATGTTCGACGAGGACGGCGAGGTGCTGGACTCGTTCACCGTGCTCGCCGACCTGGGCGCGCAGCTCGTGCTCACCATCTCCGGATCGTCCGACCTGGAACTGATCCCGCGGTACCGGCTCCCGGTCAAACACGTGATCCTCAGCGGCCCGGTGATCGACGCACTGGCCGGCCCGGACCCGGCGGAGACCGACGTGCGGCACCTGTCGCAGCTGGTCACGCGCGCGAAGGAACTGGGGCTGCGCATCGGCGCGGAGGGCGTGCGGGACGCCGAACACGCGGACCGCCTGCGAGAACAGGGCGTGCTGGCGGCCCGGGGTTCGTTCGTGGCGGAGTCCGCGACGGGCGACGAGGTCGACGAAATGATCGCCCGGCACGCCAGCTGACCCATCCGCCTCCGCGGCGGCTCCGAACTCCGGGCAAGACCCCCTCTGGAAGGACCTCTCCGCGATGCAGCCTGGCGACCTCGCCCCCGATTTCACCCTCCCCGACGACCAGGGCGTCGAGCGCACCCTGTCAGACCTGCTGTCCGACGGCCCGGTCGTGCTGTTCTTCTACCCCGCCGCGATGACGTCCGGCTGCACCGCGGAAAGCTGTCACTTCCGGGACCTGGCCGCGGAATTCGCCGAAGCGGGCGCACAACGCGTCGGGATCAGCCCAGATGCGGTCGGCAAGCAGCGCGAGTTTTCAGCCAAGCACGATTTCGACTACCCGCTGCTGTCCGATGTGGACGGTGCGGTGGCGAAGCAGTTCGGCGTGTGGCGCAAAATCCTGCCCTTGCACACGAAACGGCAGACGTTCGTGATCGCGGAAGACCGGCGGGTGCTGGACGTGATCAAGAGCGAGTTGAACTTCACGGCGCACGCGGATCGGGCGTTGAAGGTGCTTCGGGAGCGCGCGGAGGCATAACCGGCGTGCTGAACCCCGTCGCCAGGAGAATGATTCCGGACGGGAGCAGGTAAACGAAGAACCAGAAGAACCCGATCACGGAGAAAGCGACGAGCGCGGTGCCCGCCGCGAGACAGGAAACGCGGAACTGCCGCGGTCCGATCGCGAAAACCGGCACGGCGGCAGTGAGGGTGAAGAGCCAGTAGACCCCGGCGGTGCCGTCCGTGGCATTCGGCGAGGTGGCGATCACGACGCTCGCCACGACCGCCAGCACCGCTCCGGCGACCGCCCATCCCCGGCGGGGAGCGGAGAGACGGCCGCGGACTGCCGCGGGCCGGGCGGGGAACCGCCGGGTCAGCAATCGGGCCGCGGCCACCAGGATCAGCGCCAGCAGGCTTACCCCGGCCATGATCGCGACGCCGGTGACCGCGGGGCCGGACACCGCGGCCTCCTCGACGAGCAACTGACCGCCCCCGCGCGAAACAGTCGCCGTCGCCGGACGTCCGCTGAGAAGGGAATCGACGTAGACGAAAGTGCGTCCGGCGTAGACCACCCGCTGAGGCGGATTGCGGAATCCGCCGCGGCTTTCCCCCGTCCCCTCCAGTTCCGGTGTCGGCCGATTTCCCACCGAGAAAGTCCACACACCACCGATTTCACCGTCAAGCGGCTCTTGGAAGATCCGATAAGTCACCCCGGGACGCATCTCCAGGGTGACGACCGCTCCGGGAACCGCCGCCGGCTTCGCCGCACGCTCGACGAGCCCGTTTCCGTACGCACGCACCAACGGACCGCACAAAAGCGTCGCCGCGGCCAAACCGAGCGGCAGCAAATACCACCAAGCAGAAACGCGGCGCTTCTCCACAATTCCAGCCTAGCCGCGAATCCCCCGGCGGACGACGGTCACCTCGGCCGTTCGAGCCGCCACACCACATTCACCCCGCTGCAAGCCGACGGAATCCGCCCCTCGGTCTTCTCCTCCCCTACCTGGGAAAAGCCCAGCCGAGCCGGTACCGCGCCGCTGCGGGCGTTCTCCGAATCGTGCTTGATCAACACATGCGCGGCGTCCAGCCGCCAAGCCAGATCCACCAGCAACGCACTCGCCCGCGTCACGAAACCCTTGCCAGTCTGGGTTTTCGCGAGCCAGTACCCGATCTCCCACCCGTCGCCGCGGCGCATCAAGCCGCAGCTGCCCGCGAGTTCGTGATCCGGCGTGCAGATCGCGTAGTTGTATTCCTCGCCGCTCTCCCATTGCGAGGCCACGCGCGTCAGGAACTCGTCTCCCTTGGCCTCGTCGTAGCCGTCGATCGCCCAGGGCATCCACGCGGACAGGTGGTCCAGGGATCCCACGACGGCGGCCACCTGTGCGTCACGATGCTCCGGGCGCCAGCGAACGAGGGTGACCACACCGTCGGTGAGAGTGTCCATGCGAGCCATCCTGACAGCAGAAACGGCGGCAGGCTCGCGAATTTCGCGAAGCTGCCGCCGTTTCACAAGCCCAGTCAGTGCATCACGACGTCCGGCGGCACCTCGGTGTCGTTCTTCAGCGCGTCGAACAGCTGCCCGGACTTCTTCTTGTCCCAGTGCTGCGCCGACGCGTCGGTGATCGGCATCGTCGTGGTCGTGACGCCGTCGGAGGAAATGCCGCGCATCGCGATCGCCAGGCCCACCAGGTTGTGCACGTGGTCGCCGGTGTCCATGGTCAGCGCGTCCGGCGCGGAGCCCAGCAGCGGGAAGAAGTCGAACGGATTCAGCAGGGTCCCGGGGCTGGCGATCTGGCTCACCAGCGCCCCGATGAACTTGCGCTGGTTCGCCACCCGGTCGAGGTCCGAGCGCGGCGTCGCGTCGGCGTGCCGCATCCGGACGAAGCCGAGCGCCGAGCGGCCGTCGAGCTTCTGGCAGCCCGCCTTGATGTCGATGCCGGTCATCGGGTCGTTCATGTCCTTGTCGATGCACATGTCGACGCCGCCGATCGCGTCGACGATGTTCGCGAAGCCGCCGAAGCCGATCTCCGCGTAGTGGTCCATGCGCAGCCCGGTGGCCTGTTCGACCGTCTGGACCAGCAGTTTCGGCCCGCCGAGCGCGAACGCGGCGTTGATCTTGCTCGTGCCGTGGCCGGGGATCTTCACCTGCGAGTCGCGCGGCAGGCTCAGCAGCGTCGGTTTGGTCGAATTGTCCGGGATGTGCGCGATCATGATGGTGTCGGTGCGCTGCCCGCCCGCCTCGCCCGAGTCACCGGTGGCCAGGCGCTCCTCGTCCGCGGCGGACAGGCCCTGGCGGCTGTCCGACCCGACGATCAGCCAGTTCGTGCCCGACGCCGCGGCCGGGCGCCCCGAGTAGTCGCCGATCGCGTCCACCCGGTTGATGGTGAACTCCAGATACGCCCAGACCCCGGCGAGGAACAGCACGAACACGATGAGCAGCGTCATCAGGATCTTGCCGACGCTCCACCGGCGGCGACGGCGCGGCCGCGGCTGCTGGCCTCCGTACTCCGGCGGGTCCTGCCGCGGCGGCCCCGGCGGCGGGGGCGGGGCCTCGCCGCGCGCGCCCATCGGCCGGGTGCGGGCGTCGTAGGGGCTCTGCCCTCTGCCCGGCAGCGGCATCATCTGCGCCCGCTGCTGCTGGCGCGGGCGTGCGGGGGGCTGCGGTGGCCTGGGCGGCATCCGCCGCCTGCCGTCGTCGCCTCCGTACGTCATGGGCCTGTCTCCCCGATCCGGTGGGTGCGCGTGGCCGCACAGTGTCCTGCGCGGCCCTCCTGCGTTGGACGTGCGGGACCCTACGCGGGTTGTCCCGGAAGGGAGAGGCGGCCTCAGCGCGGGTCGGCGAACCCGAACTGGTGGACCTTCAGATGCCCCGACCGGAACCCGGCCTCGGAGTAGGCGAGATAGAACTCCCACATCCGCCGGAACACGTCGTCGAACCCGAAGCCGCGGATGTCGTCCCAGCGCTGCTGGAAGCGGTCTCGCCACAGCTTGAGCGTGCGGGCGTAGTCCTGGCCGAACTCGCGCATCCCGGCCAGTTTCAGCCGCGTGTTCTCCCGCATCCCGTCCTCGATCGCCTGCACCGACGGGATGATGCCGCCGGGGAAGACGTACTTGTGGATCCACGTGTAGGACTTGGCCGAGGCCAGCATCCGGTCGTGGTCCATGGTGATCGCCTGCAGGCCGAACTGCCCGCCGGGGCGCAAGCGCTTGCCGATCGTGGAGAAGAACGTCGGCCAGTAGGACGCGCCGACCGCCTCGATCATCTCGACGCTGACCACCGAGTCGTACTCGCCGGTGGCCTCGCGGTAGTCGCACAGCCGCACGTCGACGCGGTCGGAAAGGCCCGCCTCGGCGATCCGGGCGTCGGCGAGCACTTTCTGCTCCTTCGAGATGGTCAGCGACGTGACCTTCGCGCCGCGCGAGGCCGCGCGGATGGACAGCTCGCCCCATCCGGTGCCGATCTCCAGCACCTCGCTGCCTTGGCGCACGCCGGCGTAGTCGAGCACGCTGTCGAGCTTGCGGTGCTGCGCCTGGGTGAGCGTGTCCCCGGGGCCGAACAGCGCCGAGGAGTACATCATCGACTCGTCCAGGAACGCGCTGAACAGGTCGTTCGACAGGTCGTAGTGCCGGTGGATGTTCGACCGCGCGCCCTCGACGGTGTTCTCTTCCTCGGACGGCTGCATCCGCTCGGCGATCCGGCGGAAGCGCTGCAGGAACGGCGGCACCAACGTGGCCAGCCGCTCGGCGAACGGCGTGAGGACGCCGGCCAGGTCGTCCGCCGTCCAGTCGCCGACCAGGTACGCCTCGCCGAAGCCGATCTTCGCGTCGGCGCCGAGCCGGTGGAAGAACGCCGCGGGCCGGTGGATGCGCATCTCCGGCGCGTCCGGGCCGCCCGCGCCGAGCACGGTGCCGTCCGGGAACGTGACGCGCACGTCCAGCGATTTCACCGCGTGCCGGAACAGCGCCTCGGCCGCGCGCGCCCGCAACGGCGAGTGCGGCGGCGTGGCGAGACCGGGCCATCGGGATTCGTCGGGCACCGGCTGCGAGACCACTGTCGGATCGACTCGTGACGTGGACAAGACACTCCCTCCGAACGGGCTTTCGAGCCCTTCCCCATGATATTCCCGCTTCGTCCCCGTCGCCCTCGCGACCGGGCCGCGAATTCCGGTTACCCCGGGATGCGCAGCCGGTCGCCGGAGGGGCGGGACCAGGCCTGACGGAGAGTCTCGTCCGTCTCGCCCACTCCGATCCGGTCCAGTGTGAAAGCACACATCAGCCGGGTCCAGACCGCGGGACGGCGCAGCATCGAATGGCCTTCCCCGGCGATCTCGAACCGCGCCACCAGGTCGGTGACCTCGCGGGCGCGCGCGGCGAAGGCGTAGGACTCGGCGGGCGAGGTCATCCGGTCGCGGGTGCCGTGCGCGATCAGCACCGCGCGGCCCGCGACGGCGTCCACCGGCTCGCCCTGCGGCGTCCACGGGGCCATCGCGCACACCCCGGTCACCGCCGGATCGTCGGCGACCCGCAGCGCGACGCGGCCGCCCATGGAATGGCCGACGAGGACCACCGGGAGCCCGGGATGGTCGGCCCGGATTTGTTCCAGGGCCCAGCGGGCGTCGGGCACCGGGCTTTCCAGCCGGTCGTTCCAGCCGTACAGCCGGTTCCGCATCAGCCGGACTTCCAGCCCGTGCCGCTTTCCGGCCCGGTGCAGCGAACGGGCCAGCGGCACCATTCGCTGATACGCCAGCCGCCACGGCTGAACGACCGCGGTGCTGCGTTCGGCCCCGCCGTGCAACACGAGCGCGACCGCGCGGGTCTGCCCGGGGGCCCGCCACACCCGCACGGCCGGATCCGTCCGGCCGCCTTGCCGTTTCCCGTTCACCGGCACCCCCACTTCGATCAACTCCACGGTAATCCACCGCGAAGCGTGTCCACCCGATAGATTCGGTGCCCGGACCCGCGAGGAAGGGCAGGTGTGGTGAGCGCCACGGATCTCGTGAAGAGCACTTCGGACCAGCTTGCGGCGGCAGCGGAGGCCAACGCCGCGCAGGTGTCCGCCGCCGCGGACCTGCTGCTGGGGGTGATCCGGGCCGACGCGCTGGTCTTCACCGCCGGCGCCGGGCACTCGCTCGCGGCGGTCGCCGAGACGTTCTACCGCGCGGGCGGGCTCGCCTGCGTGTATCCGGTGTACCACCCGGAACTGCTGCCGCTGCACGGCGCGCAGCACAGCACGCGCACCGAGCGCCGCTCCGGGCTCGCCGAAGAGGTGCTGGCCGAACGCGCGCCCGGGCCGGACGACGTGCTGGTCGTGTTCTCCACGTCCGGCGTGAATCCGTACCCGGTCGAACTGGCAGCCGGCGCACGCCGCCGGGGCGCCGCGGTGATCGCCGTGACGTCGCGGGCCTGCGTCGCCGCCGCGCCGCGCCGGTCTCCCACGACGCTGGTCGAGGAAGGCAGTGTGGTGCTGGATTCGCTGGTGATTCCCGGCGACGCCAGCTATCCGGCTTCCGCGCCGCGCACCGGGCCGCTGTCCACTGTGGTCAATGCGTTTCTGTGGAACCTGATCCTGGCCGAGGTTTACGACCGGGGCACCGCCGAAGGGCTCGACGTTCCGCTGTGGCGCAGTTCCAATGTGGAGGGTGGCGACGCGGCGAACGCGGCGCTGCTGGCCAAGTACGAGCCTCGGGTTCCCGCCCTGCGCTGAGAGACGTCCGCTCCATGCGCCCCAATGAGGTTGTTCCAGCAGTGGGCCTTGAGTAGGTCCGTGAAGGACGTCTGCGGGAGCGGAGAGCGGCGTGGCGAGGGTTGACCGCGTCGCCGCAGCTGCCAGCGGCCCCGCGCCGCATGCCACCGCGCAGCCCTGCGGGGGAGACCCCGGTTTTGCGCGGGGTTCTCGCGTCGCACGGCCGCCCTGACGCGTGATGCCGAGGTCCGTGAGGGGAACCCTGAGGGACTCAGAGTCCCTCAGGGTTCCCCTCACGGACTTTCGCCAGGAACGGAGCCACAACGGCCCGGCTAGCCACCGCTACAACGAACCCGCCACACACCGCACCACTGAGAAACCTCAATGTGGCATTGGGTGCGCCAGACGCACCCAATGTGGCGTTCGGTGCGTCGCATGCACCCAATGCCACATTGGGGCCGTTCCGTGCCCGGGTCAGGCCGCAGCAGGTTCTTCCGAGAACTGCGTGTGGTACAGCTCCGCGTACCGGCCATCCTGCGCCAGCAGCTCTTCGTGCGTGCCGCGTTCCACGATGTCGCCGTTCTCCACCACCAGAATCAGATCCGCCGCCCGCACGGTCGACAGCCGGTGCGCGATCACCAGCGACGTCCGGCCTTCCAGCGCTCCGGTGAGCGCTTCGCCCACCGCGGCCTCGGATTCCGAATCCAGGTGCGCGGTCGCCTCGTCCAGCACCACGACCTTCGGCTGCGCGATCAGCAACCGCGCGATGGTGAGCCGCTGCCGTTCGCCGCCGGAGAGCCGGTAGCCGCGTTCGCCGACGGTCGTGTCCAGTCCGTCCGGCAGCGAGTGCACCAGATCGCCCAGCCGGGCCTTCTCCAGCGCGGCCCAGATCTCCTCGTCCGCGACGTCCGGGCGCGCGTAGCTCAGGTTGGCCCGGATCGTGTCGTGGAACAGGTGCCCGTCCTGGGTCACCACGCCGACTGTCTCGCGCAGCGAAGCGAAACTCAGCTCCTTGACGTCCACATCGGACAGCCGGACCGAACCGGCGTCCACGTCGTACAGCCGCGGCAGCAGCGAAGCGATCGTCGACTTTCCCGCGCCGGACGAACCGACCAGCGCGACCATCTGCCCGGCCTCGGCGCGGAAGCTGACGCCGTGCAGCACCTCCTCGCCGCCCCGGCTGTCCAAAGTGGCCACGTCCTCCAGCGAGGCGAGCGAGAACTTGTCCGCCGCCGGGTAGCCGAACCGGACGTCGGAGAACTCGACCGAAACGCCGCCCTCGGGCAGCTTCTTCGGCTCGGCGGGCTCCTTGATCATCGGCTCCAGGTCAAGCACCTCGAAGACCCGCTCGAACGACACCAGCGCGGTCATCACGTCCACGCGCACATTCGCAAGCGCGGTCAGCGGCGTGTACAGCCGGGTCAGCAGCAGCGCCAGCGCCACCACGGTGCCCGGCTCGAGCTTCCCGGTGAGCGCCAGGTAGCCGCCGAGGCCGTAGACGAGCGCCTGCGCGAGCGCGGACACGAGCGTCAGGCTCGTCATGAACCAGCGCGTCAGCATCGCGGTGCGCACGCCGATGTCGCGCACGCGTCCGGCACGGAGGCCGAAGTCGGCGACCTCCTGGCGGGGCCGGCCGAACAGCTTCACCAGCGTGGCGCCCGGCGCGGAGAACCGTTCGGTCATCTGCGTGGTCATCCCGGCGTTGAGCTGAGCGGCCTCGCGCTGCAGTCCGGCCATGCGACGGCCGAGCCGCCGGGCGGGCAGTACGAAAATCGGCAACAACACCAGCGCGACGAGCGTGACCTGCCACGAGAGCGACACCATCACGATCAGCGACAGCACCAGCTGGATCACGTTGGTGACCAAACCGGACAAAGTCGCGGTGAAGGTGCGCTGCGCGCCGATCACGTCGTTGTTGAGCCTGCTGACCAGCGCACCGGTGCGGGTGCGGGTGAAGAACGCGATCGGCAGCTTCTGCACGTGCTCGAACACCGCGACCCGCAGGTCGAGGATGATGCCCTCGCCGATCCGCGCCGACTGCCAGCGTTCGGCGAGGCCGAGCCCCGCGTCGAGGATCGCCAGCACCGCGATCACCACCGACAGCCAGATCACCACGTTCAGCTCGTGCCCGCCGACGATCGCGTCGACCACCTTGCCCGCGAGCACCGGCGTCGTCACGGCGAGCACCGCCGAGATCACCGTGAGCACCAGGAAGGCCAGCAGCCGCACCCAGTGCGGCCGGGCGAACCGCGCGACCCGGCGGACCGTGCCCCGGGTCAGCGCTTTCGGCGCGTCGCCCGCCCGCATCGCGGAGCTCAGCAGCGCCCAAGTGTTGTCCATTGGAGTGTCCCCCAGCTCGTGAAAACCTCTAGATTAGTTGAACTTTTTTCCGGAGATGACCTGCACAACACCGGGACGCCCGGCATTCTTCCCGATGTCCGCGAGGGGAACCCGCACGGACTCCGATTCCCTCGAAGTTCCCCGCACGGACCTGGGCCCGGGCGGTGCGGGCCGAGGCGGCGGGGCTCGGTAGCCTGGCGTTTCGGGGTCGGCGAACCGGGGAGGAAACGCGGGTGCAACTGCTGATGGCCCCCGCGCGGGCCGGAACGGCTCATCCCGTGCGCGTCGTCGCGTGGGATCTCGTCTTTTATCTCGGCTGCTTCGCCTTCGCGCTCGGCACCGCACTCGCTTCGGAGTTCTACGGCTACCGGATCTGGGGCAATTTCGCCGTCGCCGGATACGGATTGGCCGCCGCGCACAGCGCCTGGCTGACGATTTCCGCGCGCCGCGGAATGCAAACTGACGGCAAATTCGGGTCCCGCTGGATCGGAATCGGCACGGTTGTCGTGCTCGCGATGTGCGCGCCGTTGCTGATGCTCGTGATCCGCAGGCTGACCGGAACGGACTGGCTGATCACCCCGTTCTCCTGGGCCGCGCAGCCCGAGGTGTGGGTGATCGAACGCAGCGCGGATCTGTTGCTGCGGCACGGAACTCCTTACGTCGACCTCGCCTCGCTCGGGCGCGCACCGCAAGTGAACGACTACACCCCGTACGGCCCGGTGATGACCGTCTTCGGGCTGCCGCGCGCGTTGTTCGGCGGCAATCCGGTCCTCAATGCACTGACCGACGCGCGCTGGATGTTCGCGCTCGCCGCGGTGCTCTGCGCGTACGCGTCCTGGCGGCTGCTGAACCGGCCCCGCGTCCCGGTTTTCGCCGCACAGCTCGCGATCGCCTGTCCGCTCACCGCGCTGACCTGGGCGGTAGCCGGTCCGGACCTCGCGATCGTCGGCCTGCTCGTGCTGACGTTCGCGCTCGCCGCGTCCGACCGTCCAGGGTGGACTGGTTTCGTGCTGGCGCTGGTGATCAGCGCGAAACTCATCGTCGCGCCCGCGGCCGCGGTGCTCGCGGTCTTCGTTTACCGGCGCGCGCGCGGCGAAAATCCTTGGGCCGCAACGGGTCGCTTCGCGGGCGCGCTGGCCGCGACGACGATCGCGCTGCATCTGCCGGTGTATCTGGCGAACCCGGCCGCGTTCACCGAGCACGTGATCCGCTTCCCGCTCGGCATGGGCGCGGTCCGCTCCCCCGCGGCGAGCCCGCTGCCCGGGCATCTGATCACGCAGTTCGTACCCGCGGGCACCGCGATTTCCCTGGTGCTGGTGGGTCTTGCGGCAGTGGCGATGCTGATCTGGCTGGCACGCCGGCCCCCCGCGACGGGATCCGCTGCGCTGACGCGAACCGCCGTCGGACTCGGCGCGTTGATCCTTCTCACTCCGGCCACCCGGTACGGCTACCTGGTGTACCCGCTGGTACTCCTCGGCGCCGCGCTGACCTTCCGGGACTCCGGACCGACCGCGCGCCCCCCGCGCAACGGCCGCGCTGACGCTACTTCTTCTTGACCCGCGTGGCCCCGCCGCGCCCCCGCAGCTGGACCCCGGACTCCGACAGCACCCGGTGGACGAACCCGTAGGACCGTCCGGTGGATTCGGCCAGCGCCCGGATGCTCGAGCCCTTCTCGTATTTCTTCTTCAGGTCAGCGGCCAGCTTGTCGCGCGTGTTGCCGGTGATCCGCGCGCCTTTCTTGAGATCAGCCACGTCGATCGCCTTCCCGCCGAGTGGTTGTTCCGGGCCATTCGCGGCCCCTGCCGGGGCAATGATCGAACACTACGCGCCGGATTGCCAGACGACAGCCGTAAAACGATCGAAACCGCGATCACATTGGGCCATTCCAGTGCTTTGCCCGACACGGTAAGCACCCGAACGGACGCACTCGGTCAGGCAAGCTGGACAAGTTCAAGATAATCCGCGGACCAGTGGTCCTCGGTTCCGTCCGGAAGCAGGATCACGCGCTCGGGTTCGAGCGCCTCGACCGCGCCCGGGTCGTGCGTCACCAGCACGACGGCGCCGGCGAAGCTGCGCAGCGCGTCGAGAACCTGTGCGCGGCTGGCCGGGTCCAGGTTGTTCGTCGGTTCGTCCAGCAGCAGCACATTGGCTTGGCTGGACACGAGTCCAGCGAGTGCGAGCCGGGTCTTCTCGCCGCCGGACAGCGTTCCGGCGGGCTGGTCGAGCTGTTCGCCGGTGAACAGGAAGGAGCCGAGCAGGTTCCGCAGCTCCTGCGCGCCGGTGTCCGGCGCGAGATGGCGGATGTTTTCCCACACCGACGCTTCGTGGTCGAGAGTTTCGTGTTCCTGTGCGTAATAGCCCAAACGCAATCCGTGACCCGGTTCGACGGATCCGGTGTCCGGCGTTTCCATTCCGCCGAGCAACCGGAGCAATGTCGTCTTTCCGGCGCCGTTCAATCCGAGCACCACGACCTTCGAGCCGCGGTCGATCGCCAGATCGACGCCGGTGAAGATCTCGAGCGAACCGTACGACTTGGACAATCCGTCCGCGGTCAGCGGCGTGCGCCCGCACGAGGCCGGCTCCGGGAACTTGATCCGGGCGACCTTGTCCGCCTGGCGCGTCTCGTCGAGCGAGGAGAGCATCTGCTCCGCGCGCCGGGCCATGTTCTTGGCCGCGACGGCCTTGGTCGCCTTCGCGCCGAGCTTCGCGGCCTGCGCCTGCAGCGCGGACGCCTTCTTCTCGGCGTTGGCGCGCTCGCGGCGGCGGCGCTTCTCGTCGGTGGCGCGCGCGTCGAGGTAGCGCTGCCAGCTCATGTTGTAGATGTCGATCTCGCCGCGCGTGGCGTCGAGGAACCACACCTTGTTCACGACGTCGCCGAGCAGTTCGACGTCGTGGCTGATCACCACGAGGCCGCCGTCGTGCTGCTTGAGGAAGCCGCGCAGCCAGTTGATCGAGTCGGCGTCGAGGTGGTTGGTCGGCTCGTCCAGCAGCAGGATCGTCTCGGATTTGCCGCCCGCGCCCGCCTCGGCGGCGGCGAACAGGATCCGCGCCAGCTCGACGCGGCGGCGCTGACCGCCCGACAGCGTGCTCAGCGTCTGGGCGAGGATGCGGTCGGCAAGGCCCAGGTTCGAGCAGATCCGCGCCGCCTCGCTCTCCGCGGCGTACCCGCCGAGCGAGGAGAACCGCTCTTCGAGCCGCGCGTAGCGGTTGATCGCCTTGTCCCGCTGCTTGTCGTCGACCAGCTCGGACATCGCGGTCTGGGCTTTTTCCATGTCGCGCAGCAGGGTGTCGAGGCCGCGCGCGGACAGCACGCGGTCCTTCGCGGTGACCGACAGGTCGCCCTCACGCGGGTCCTGCGGCAGGTAGCCGAGTTCGCCGCTGCGGCGGACGTCGCCGGCGTGCGGTTCGCCCTCGCCCGCGAGGACTTTGAGCGAGGTGGTCTTGCCGGCGCCGTTGCGGCCGACGAGGCCGATGCGGTCGCCGGGCTGGATGCGGAGGGTGGCGCCGTTGAGCAGGATGCGCGAACCGGCGCGCAGCTCAAGGCCGGTGGCCGTGATCAAGAGAACTCCCGGAGACGGGGGCGGTCAGATGGACGTGCTGGAGCGCCCCGGCACCGCGTGCGATGCGGGGCGGGCGGTTATTCTCTCTGAATCCGCACGAATGCCCTGATGACCACGAGCCCAGTGTACGGGTCGGCGTCGAACGGTTTTCGCGGCCGTGTCCGGATTCACTCAGGCCCTGCTGTCGGATCCCTCACCACCAGCTCCACGGCGCGCGCCCGCTGCGCCGCTTCGGCCAGCACCTCGCGCCGCGGTTCGGGGATCTCCAGCACGCGCGGCTCCGCCCGGTCGAACAGCTTGGCGATCCTGCGGTCGGTGCGCAGTTCGTCGAGCGCCCGGCGGTCTCCGCCGAGCACCACAGCGTCCACTTCGGACAGTCTCGGAAGCAGGACTTCGTACGCGTCCTGGGCGGCCGAGTGCAAGGCGGCCCGGGTCTGGCCTTCGCGGCGGCGCGCGAAGCGTTGCTGCGACCAGCCGCCCGCCGCGGTTCGGCCTTGCACGTGGTGCCGGTCGGTTCTTGAGAGGACCACGCGGCCGTCGTAGGCGAGTCCGAGCGAATGGCCGCCTTTGCGGACCAGCAGCAGCGCGATCAGTCTTGGCGTTTGTGCGTGCCGGATCAGTGGTTCGACGGCCAGCCCGGGGTACTCGCCCTGGGTCGGCAACGGTCCAAACGGGACAGTCGCGGTGGCCGTGGTGCCGTTCTCCGCGGCGATTCGCACTTCGGTCGCGGCGAGAAGCGTGGCGCGCACGCCATCGTTGCGTTCGGCGAAGCGCGCGAACCAGCCGTCGAGCCGTTCGGGCGGGACTTCCACCGCGCGTCCGCCGCCTGCGACCTGCCGTGCCATGCCGGAAACGGTACGGGGCCGCCGCGCACCGCGACGGCCCCGCATCCTTCTCAGGCGAGCTGAGGCCGCACCGGCCCCGTCGTCACCGTCTTGTGCACGTCCGCCGGATGCCCGGCCGCGACGTACCCGTTGACGTGCAGCGAAACGCTGCGGATCGAACCGGTGTCGCCGCCGGTGGTGTCGACGACCTTGAACGTCCACGTGCCGTCCGCCGACGTACCTGCCTGGGTCTGCGGCGTGACCGGGCGGTAGGTGCCGGTGAACGGCGCGTCCGCGGACCCGGTCGAACTGAACAGCTTGGTCGCGGAATCGTCGAACACCACCTGGCAGAGGTTGTTGCCGCTGCCGCCGCCCTTCTGGAACAGCGTCGCCGTCGCGCCGGACGGCGAGGTCAGCGTGCCGACCAGGTCGTTGACGTAGGTGTGGTCGATGCCGACCGTGGTCGCCTTCTCCGCGGTGGTGCAGGTGCTGCCGTCAATCGAGAGCGACACCTTCGACGCCGGTCCGACGCCGCTCACCACGAGCGGAACCGACGCGCCGAGCGGCGAGTTGTCCGGAATCGCGACCGCCGGACCGCCGTAGGCGAACGCCTGCGAAACGGGCGACGGCGTGCCGACGGACAGCGAATACGTGCTGGTGCGCGGCGAGTACGAGCCTGCGAAACTCACCTTCGCGTTGAGCACCACTGGCGAGCCGAGCTGCTGGCTGGCCGGAACCGTGACGGTGAAGTCGTTGATTCCGGTCTGTCCCGGGCTGATCGTGCCGTACGACTTCGCCCGCGGCTCGATCGTGACGCCCGGGGTCGGTGAAGTGAGCACGACGCTCGTGGACACCGCCGTGCCGTCGCCGTTGTTCTTCACCGGCAGCGTGACGGTCGCGGTGTCACCGGGGTTGAGCGTGCTGCCGCCGTTGGGGCCGCGAACCGTCGGCTGCCCGGCTTCCGCGTACGGCTGCGGGCTGGCTCCGGTGTACGCCAAAACCTTGTCCGCCAACAACACTCCGGCACCGGTGAGGTTGTCCGTGCCGGGCGCTTCGATGTCCACGGCGGTCTTGAGGAAGGCCTCGCGAATGTCCGAAGAGGACAGTCCAGGGTTGCCGGACAGCACCAGGCTCGCGATCGCTGCCGCGTGCGGCGCGGCGGCCGAGGTGCCGAAGAACGGGTCGAACCCGCTCACCGAGGTGTGCACGCCGTCCGCCGCGGTGATTTCCGGCTTCTGCCGGACTTCTCCGCCGGTCGAGGACACGTTGCCCGGCGTGATCGGCGTTCCGTTGGCTTCGTAGAACACGCGTCGCGGACCATCCGAACTGAACCGTTCGGCCTTGCTGGCAGCGGAATACGCCGCCGGATACGGGCCGGTCGGGTTCGCCGGGTCGCCCGGTTCGAGCGGCCGTCCGAACGCCTTCTCGGCCGGTGCCGCGGCGACCGCGAACGCCTTGCGCGCCGCGGCGTGGCCGACGACCGCGCCCGGCGTGGAGTACGCCTTGAGCCCGTCCGCGGAGTCGCGGAACCGGCTGCCGAACGCGGTCAGCGAGAGATACCGGCCGGCCCCGGAGAACTTCACCACGGCGAGCCGCAGTCCTGTTCCGCCGAACAGCGGAGTGGCCAGTTGCTCGTACGGGTCCTGGGTGCCGTTCTGGACGTCCTGGCTGAAGCTCACGACGTTGCCGCGCGCGTCGAGGAGGTAAAGGTCGTAGTCGTCGGCGGCCGCGCCGATCGGGTCGGACCAGTGCAGCGTCACCGGAATGTTGGCCGACGACGCGTCCGAGATCGGCTCGAAGACCTGCTTTCCGGCCGCGCCCGCGAAGTTGTGCGCCGTACCGGCGTACTTGCCGATCGAGGTTCCGGAATCGACGAAGTCGCCTTCCCAGTGTGCTGCGGTGCCGTCGGCGACGTTGCCCTCGTTGCCCGCGGAGGAGAAGTAGAGCGCGCCGTCGGCCGTCACGTCGTTCACCGCTTGCGCGATGATCCAGTCCTGGAACGGGGATTCCTTGAAGTAGATGACGTCGTCGACGATGACGTCGCAATGCGCTTCGAATCGCAGCTTGCGGATGTTGTCGGCGAAACTCGCGTCGGAGGTGAATGCCGTGGCGAAACCGAGCTTCGCGTTCGGGGCGAGGTCGTGGATGATCTCCAGCATCGCCGTGCCCTCGTCGCCGCTGCCGGCTTGTCCGGTCAGGACGTCGACTGCCGGAAGCTCGCCCTTGGTGCGGGAAACCTCAAGCGAATCAACCCCGTCGGACAGCGCGCACGCTTTTACGCCGGTGCCGGTCACGCCGAACTGCTGGCGCGCGACGTCCGCGTTGTGCGCCCGGTCGCCCGCGCTGACGACCTGCGTTGTGGTTCCGATCGCTTCCTTGAGCTGCCGATCGATCCGGTCAGCCTTCTGCTGCTTGGTTTCCTTGTCGTCCTTGGTGTTTTCCCGCTGCCGCGCCGTCATCGCCTGATCCGCGGTCTCGACGTGCTTCACGTCGCTACGCTGCGCGATCTCCGGCAAGGCGGTCAACGGCACCTCGGCGCGGATGCTCGCCGCCGTGCTCGACACCGCGCGCACCTCGGCTCCGGCCTTGCGCAGGTCGTTGACGAGCCCGTCGCTGACCTTCGTGACGCGGATGTCGACGAGTGCTTTGTCCGCGGTCTTGGCGATTCCCGGCAACGCGGCAGCGCTCAGGCTCCGCGTGCGCATCTTCTCCTGGACGAGCAGTTTGCTGTCTATTTTGGACTCAGTCGCGGCCTGTCCTGCTTTGACTGCCTGCAATGCCGCGATCTGACTTTTCGCAGTGGCGTCCACAGTGGACTCCTGCGCGCCGGCGATGGGCGGTGTCGCCAGCCCGGCGGCGAGCACCGCCGCGGCGACCACGCCCGTCCGTCTTCTGGCGGTCCTTGTCGAGGCTCTAGGTGAACGGGTACGACGCACGTGCGCCTCCGATCTCACACCGCGTGCCCCGACTCACGCTGGCCAACGCCGGTGATCACCGGCTGGATCCAGCTAAGTACCACTTCTGTCCGGGAAAAACGGCCGTTGGGGTGACGTTGGTCAGGCAATATCCGTTGCCCGCCGGACGTCGTAGGCCGTTCGGCCGAGCCTGCCGTCTCTCGTCTGCGCGGCCGGGCATCGGATTCGCCGGTCAGCGCACTGCGACTCGGTTCTCGCCGAAGATTTCCATGACCGCGGTCACGAAGTCCTCGCCCAGGACCCGGCGGGAGGTTTCGACGGCATTCCAGACCACCGAATAGCGGTGCCCTGATACAGATCCGTTCCGGAGACAGTCTTCGAGTGCGTCCAAGTTGCTGCCGAAGTAACCGCCTGGGCCGTTCGCCGCCTCGCCGATGGCGCAATAGAACGAAGCCTCCGACGACAGGCCTCGCCCGTCGATGACGATGTCGCCGGTGCCGTATCGCAGCGCGTTCTTTCCTGAGGTGAACCACGCGTTTTGCACGACGTGCATCCAGTCGCGGTGCTGAGCTGTGGGGTACTGCATCCACTCGCGAGGCAGGATCGAGCCGCGGCTCCATCGCGCCCAGATCTCCTGCGCGTGGGGATACGGCACGCCACCCCACCGGACTTCGAGGCTGATCGACCCGTCGGGCGCCCGGGAAATGTTCTTCGGCCGCAGTTCGAGACGGCCGAGGTAGTACTCGCCGATCGCTTTTCCGGAATCGCCGAGCACCTCGATGACCGCATCGTCCACAGTCACTGACGGGGCATCGGCCGCGCGGCCAATGCCTTCGAGGAGCGCCTTTTCCGCGGTCGGCTCGTCGACGAAGAATCCGGACAGCGACTCGAAGGCGAGCACGAAGTCCGGCTGGTCTTCCTCGGAGACGACCCGATACAACGGCATCCGAGATCTCCCGCTTCCTGTTTCCTGGCCGCTCAAGGCGCGCCGTTCACCCGGCCCCGTAGTTCTCTGCCAGCGCAGCCGCGTACTCGTCCGGAACCGGCCCCCGCCCGCCGAACGCCATCCACCCGTACGACTCTACTGCTCCCGCCGCGTCCAGGAACGGGCCGAACCGCTCGCACCATCCGTCGCGGGCGGCGGCGTCCGGGAAGCCTTGGAAGACCGCCGACTCGGGGCCGCGTTCGCCCCAGCAGCCCCACCTCCCGGACGGGCCCGTCACCGCGATGACGTCCGCCGACACGGCGATCGAGTCCAGGAATTCGTCGGGGGACGCATGCCCGATCGCGGTCCAGTATCCATCCTCGTCCGCCTCGGCAGGCACCGCGTCGTACTCGCAGAACAGCGAATCCCCTTGGGGTTCCCGGAAGACCTGACCCGGCAGCCGGGCACCGAGGTCGAAACCCTCCCCGAAACGAGTCACAACTCGAGCCACATAATGCGCAACCCGACCCGCCCCTCCACCGGATGCTGGAACGCCCCCGGCGCTACCCCCAGCGTCACAAACCCCAAACTCTCGTACAGCCGGATCGCCCGCACATTGGTCTCCACCACCGCGTTGAACTGCACCGCCGCGAACCCAGCCCGCCGCGCCCACGCGATCATGTCGACCACCAACGCCCGCCCCACGCCCGACCCGCGCGCGTCCCGGGAGACCATCAAACTCCCCGAAGCGACATGGCTCCCCGGCCCCGGCCGGTTGGCGTACATGTTCGCCGTGCCCAGCACCCGATCCCCGTCAACAGCCACCACCACCCGCGCCGGAGCGGGCACCAGCCACAGCAGGCGAGCGTCCGGTTCGCTCATGGCCGGGTCGTAGGCGAACGTCTGCTGCTCGGTCACCACGTCCCGGACGATCGGCCAGATCCCCGGCCAATCGTCGGCACCGGCTTCCCGGATCACCAAAGACATCTGCCTACTGTCCTCATCAGACACCCGGCACCGCAACCTGATTACAGCACAAAGGAATCCGACCAAGGCTGGCTCGACCGCCCCGACAACGCGTCCAGCAGCGTCACCGCTTGTTTGTCCGTCAGCGAAGCCACGAAGTCCACGACCGCCCGGCCCCTGGCCAAGCCGCGCACGGCGTCCGCGCCTTCGATTCGCTCGCCGGTCGCGCCGACGAGCAGCTCCGGCGCGGTCCGGGCCAGGTCCGAGTACTCGCCGTGCGCCAGCTCCATCAGGTCGTGCAGCCGTCGCGGCAAGCGGGAGGCCTCGTCGCGGTCCAGGAGCCAGGCGTCGAGCGCGTCGACCAACGTCGTCACCAGACTGGCCTGACCGCGCTGATGCAGGGCGAGATCGGGGCGCAGCAACACAAATCGCCGGTGGACGAACTTGAGAACCTGCACCTCGTGCCACTGCGCGGGCCGCAGCGAGACGTGGCCGGACCGCGTCGGGGGCGACGACAGGACGAAAACGCCGTCCACCAGCCGCGCCATCCAGTTCGCGGAGAACGCGGCGGTCGCTTGTTCGGCTTCCGTCGAGCCGTCGAAGCCGTCCGCGAGCAGGCCGTCGACGAGTTCGCGCTGGACTCGTGCGACAGCCGCGGCGAAGGCGTCGTCGTCCACGATCCAGCTGTCCTTCAGGTGCATTCGGCGGCGCATCCGCTCCAGGGAGCGGCCCGGGCGGCGGATTTCCGCGGTCAGCCGGGCATCGTCCAAAGAGGCCAGTTCGACGGCGTGGGCCAGCCACTCCCCCAGTTCGGCGGCGACGGGCGCGTGTTGCAGGACGCCGATGCGGTGGAAATCCTGCAGGTCGTGGATCGCGTACGCGATGTCGTCCGCAGTGTCCATAACGGACGCTTCCACCGTCTGCTGCCACGGCTCGATCCGGCCGGCGAACGGGGCCCGCGCCTGTTCGAAATCGTCCAATTCCGTGACATAGGCGGAAAACTTGCTCGCGCCGGTGCCGGGAGCGTCGTCGGGTTCGTCGGCGCCGCGGGGCGGCCTCGGCATCGCGGTCGGATGCGGTTGCGGGTAGTGCAGGCGCGCCCACGGGTACTTCAGGACCGCGGCGCGGACCGCGGTGGTCAGGTCCAGTCCGATGGCGGACGGGCCGCGCACGTCCGTCGTGGTAATGATGCGAAAGGACTGCGCGTTGCCCTCGAAGCCGTCGGCGAGGCCGAACCGGTGCCGCGCGATGCGGTCCAGGGTCTGCTCGCCGAGGTGCCCGAACGGCGGGTGCCCGAGGTCGTGCGCGAGCGCGGCGGCCTCGCACGCGTCCGGGTCGCAGCCGCCGAGTTTCGCGGCCAGTTCGGCCGACTCGCTCGACCCGGTGATCCGCTCCGCGATCCCGCGCGCGACCTGCGCGACCTTCAGGCTGTGCGTCAGCCGGTTGTGCAGCAGCCCGGCCCCGCCCGCGCTGACCACCTGGGTGACCCCGCCGAGCCGCGCGAAGAACGGCGACGCGGTGATCCGGTCGCGGTCGACGCGGAACGGGCTGGTCGCCAGATCGGTGAACCCGCCTGCCCCGTTCGCCGGGTCCCGGCGCGCTGCCCTCGGATCGGTCTCGTCCATGTGTCCCACCGTATCCGCCCGTCCGGCAGGATTGCGGGATGACCGACGTGCTGGTGGCGGGCGGCGGCCCGGCCGGACGGGCGCTGGCGGCCGCGTGCGCCCGGCGAGGGCTGGAAACGTCCGTGCTCGACCCGGATCCGCACCGAAAGTGGCCGAACACTTACGGACTGTGGGCGGACGAAGTCCCTGAGCTGCCGTCGAAGGCGATCGCGGCGGCTCCCGCGACGACGCTGGCGTACGGCACCCGCGAGCATCGCGTCGACCGGGAGTATCGGGTGCTCGACAACGCCGGGCTGCGCGAGTGGCTGACTGAACCGAAGGTTCAGGTCATCGTGGGCAAGGCGACCGGCGCGGAACACGGTCCGCACGGTTCGACCGTCCTGCTCGCCGACGGTCGGCGGCTGGCGGCCGCGGTGTTCATCGACGCGTCCGGTGCGCCCAAGCTGCGTGGCCCGCGTGCCGAGCAGACCGCGTACGGGCTCGTGCTGCCCGCGGATCAGGCCGAGCGGCTGGCCCCGGCCGACACCGCGGTGTTCATGGACTGGCGCGACGGCACGGACAGCTTCCGCTACCTGCTGCCCCTCGGCGACGGCTCGGTACTGGCCGAGGAGACGTCCCTGGCCCGCAAGCCAGGGCTTCCGGTGGCCGAACTCGCCCAGCGGCTGCACGCGCGTCTCGCGGCCGCCGGAATCCGTCCCGCGGGCCGGGTCGAGCGGGTGCGGATCGTGCTCGACGTCCCGCTGCCGAAACGCGGCCAGGCGGTGCCGTTCGGGGTCGCGGGCGGGCTCGTGCACCCGGCGACCGGCTACAGCCTCGCGACCGCCTTGCAGCTCGCGCCTCGCGTCGCGGAGGCTCTCGCGGACTCGTTCGACGCGGGTCCAGCGGCAGCGGCTCACGCGGCCCGGAAGGCATTGTGGCCGGCCGAAGCGCGCGCTGTGCATGCCTTGCGCCGCCACGGACTCCGTGCATTGTGCGGAATGTCACCTGCCCAGTCGGCGCAATTTTTCGATCTGTTCTTCGATCTTCCGGTCCCGGCGCAGCGCGCGTTCACCTCGGGCCGCGCCGACCTCCCGGGCACCGCCGCGACCATGGCAAACCTGTTTCGCACGGCTCCGGCCGGGATCCGCCGGAGGTTGCTCGGCTGACGGCGTGCCGGGAATTTTCCCCTTCCCGATCGAGGGAACGGGAAAGCATTTTGTTAGTCCGATCCGGTGGCCAAAGTGCCGTGCCGGTGAACATCAGCTGACAACGGTTTCGCAGCGGCCTCGGGCGATGCCAGTATCGCGTCCGTGACGACGCTGCGAGCGGTCCGATTCGCCTTCCAGCCGATGTACAGCCTGCACACCGGCGGGGTCGTCGCGTACGAAGCGCTGGCCCGGCCGGGCCGGGGCACGGCGCACGAACTGCTCGCCGAGGCTCGTCGCGAGGGCAAGCTCACCGAGGTCGACCTCGGGCTGGCCGCCGCCGCGGTGCGCCAGGAAGCCGAGCGGCCCAGCGCGCTCCCGCTGCACCTCAACCTTTCCGCGCGCACGCTCGCGTCGCCGCTGGAGGCGTTCGACGAGCTGATCGCCGAACTCGGCGCGGCCGGGCGGCGCACCCGCGACGTGGTGCTCGAGGTCGGCCCGCCGTTCACGCATCTGCCCACCGGCCGCCTGCTCGACGGCATGCGCGCGCTCACCGAACAGGGCTTCCGGCTCGCGCTCGACGGTCTCGGCCGCGGCGATCTTCCGCTGGCGCTGCTCGCGCAGTCCCCCGTGGACCTGGTGAAACTCGACCGCAGCGTGCTGCGCGGCCTGCCCGGCGATCCGGCGTCGACGGCGGTGGTCGAGGCGCTGCTGCACTTCACGACGCGCATGAACACCCGGCTGGTCGCGACCGGGATCGAGACCGAGTCGCAGCTCGACGCCGCGCAGAACCTGGGCGTCCGGATCGCGCAGGGCAACCTGCTCGCGCCGCCCGCCGCGCACCGGTCCGCGCCCGCCGCCGGCGCGGTCGTCCCGGAGGACCGCCGCTCGCCCGCGCCGCCGCAGGCCCCGCGCGTCGGCGATTTCCTGCGCCCGGCCACCACCTTGCCGGTCGACGCGACCTGCGACGACGTCCGCGAGGTGCTCGCCGCCGCGGACGCGCCGAGCGGCGTGGTCGGCGTCGACGCGGACAACCGTCCACAGTGGTCAGTCGACCGGACGCGCTTCCTCGTGACCATCACCGGTCCGTACGGGCATGCGTTGCACGCGAAGCGTTCCGCGGCAAGGCTGGCGGACAAACCGCACCTGATCGAAGCGGGCGCGAGCGCACTGGAGTTCCTGGAACTGGTCACCGACGCCGACTGGGGCCGCACCGGCGACGACGTCGTGGTGGTCGACGCTTCCGGGCATTGTCTCGGCGTGGTGCTGGTGACCGAGGTCGTGCGCGGTGTCGCCGAGGCGAAGGTCGAGGAGGCGGTGACGCTCAGCCCGCTCACCCGGCTGCCGGGCAGCGAGGCGTCGGCGCGCGACGTCGAACGCCGCATCGCCAGCGGCGAGCAATTCGTGGCGGCGTGGCTGGATGTCGACGCGTTCAAGTCGGTCAACGACAACGCCGGTTTCGCCGCTGGCGACGATTTGATCCGTGCTCTCGGCGAGACGCTCACCGACCTTGCCCGGCGGCTGCCGCGGATGCGCGTGAGCCACGTGGGCGGGGACGACTTCCTGATCGTGTGCGATGTGGACGAGATCGGCACGGTCGCCGCGGCTTTGCTGGACACGCACTGGTCCGCTGAAGGCATGCCGGTCACGGTGTCGCTGGCGACGCTCGTGTGCGGCAGCGGGACGATTCCGTCCTATCGGGACGCTTCCCGGCTGCTCGCGCCCCTGAAGAAACGCGCCAAGGCAGTGCCCGGATCGAGTTGGGTCCTCAGCCGTCCCGGCAGCGACCGGGTCGAGGTGCTGCGCGGCATCGGCCGGGACGTCGCCATCAGCCGGTCGGCGTGACGAAGCCCGATTCGTAAGCCCGGATCACCGCCTGCGTCCGGTCCCGCGCGCCCAGCTTCGACAGCACGTTCCCGACGTGCGTTTTCACCGTCTGCAGCCCCAGATACAGCTCCGCGGCAATCTCCCCATTGGACAGTCCGGCCGCCATCAGCCGCAGGACGTCGCGTTCTCGTTCGGTCAGGAAATCCAGCGGTGCCACCGAAAGCGCCGGAGAACGGCGCGCGGCCATTCCCCGGATCGCGGCGGGAAACAGCAGCGAATCGCCCGCCAGCACTGTCCGGATCCCGGCGACGATCTCCTCCGGGCGAGCGCGTTTCAGCAGGAATCCACTGGCCCCGGCAAGCAAAGCGTCGTACACGTAGTCGTCGTTCTCGAAGGTGGTCACCACGATCACCTTCGGCGGTTCGTCCATAGTGGACAGCAGATGTTCGGTCGCGCGAATCCCGTCCACGGCGGGCATCCGCACGTCCATCAGCACGACGTCCGGCCGCAGTCGCGCGACCAGCCCGGGCACCTCGGCGCCGTCGGAGGCCTCGCCGACCACGGTCAGGTCCGGTTCGCTGTCCACGATCGCGCGCAGCCCGGCCCGGATCAGCCGCTCGTCGTCCACCAGCAGGACTCGCACACTCACCGGTTCCCCCACGGCACCGTCACCACGACCTCCCAGTTTTCGCCCACCGGTCCCGCCGACAGCTTGCCACCCACCAGTTCCGCCCGCTCCGCCATGCCTCGCAGACCGCGGCCGCCCCGGGCGCGCGACGGCCGGGCCGAGCCGAGCGGATTCGCGACCGCGGCCCGCAACTGCCCGTCCGCCACCGCCAGCGCGACGCTGACCGGCACCTTCCCCGCGTACCGCACCGCGTTGGTGAGGCATTCCTGCAGGATCCGGTACACCTCGCGGGAAACCACCGCCGGCACAGCGGCGACATCGCCCTGAACCTCGTAGCGGCAATCCGTGCCGGACTGCTGCGTCACGGTGATCAGCGCGGGCAGGTTGGCGAGACCCGCGTGCGGCGTCCGGTCGCGGGCCTCGTCGCGGAGCAGGCCGAGCACGTGGTCGAGGTCGTCGAGCGCGGTACGGGCCGATTCCTCGATCGCGGTGAGCGCTTCCTCGGTGAAACCGGGATCAGTGTGCAGCGTCCGCCGCGCGGCTCCGGCTTGAAGGGTGACCACGGAGAGCGCGTGGCCGACGGAATCGTGGAGTTCGCGCGCGAGCCGGGTGCGTTCGGCGAGCAGGTCGGTACGGCGTTCGAGCTGCGCGATGCGTTCGGCGGCGGACCAGCCGAGCAACCGGGCCGCCGCGCGCCGCAGCAGTCCGCCGACGCCCCACACGACGTAGATCAGCACGACGAAAGCCACCACGAACGCGGCGGGCAGCCACGCCGAAGCCCAGCCGCGCGGAACCGTCAGCTGGAAATCCGGCGTGTCGACAAGCCGACCGGTGAATACCGCGTTGATCGCGAACCCGAATCCGGCAGGCACCGCGAGCGTCGCGAGCCCGATGACCAGCCCGGACCCGACGTGCAGCACGAACATCACCGCGCACCGCAGCCTGCCGCGTCCTGGCGCGGGCTGGGCGAGCAGTTCCCGAACCGCCGCCGCCTCCAGCACTCGCACCGCGGGCAGGAACGCGGTCGCGGCCAGCACGGCGAGCGTCACGACGAATCCGGCGAGGCTCGCCCAGCCCACCGTCGTGGTGAACGGCATCAGCGACGGCATCGCGATCATCGCGAGAAGCAGGTACGGCACGCTGAGCGCCGCGCCGAGAATCAGGTACACCCACCGGCGATAGGTGACCCCGCTGACCAGCGGACGGAGGAAACGCACCCGCCAATCCTGACAGGCGGCCCCGGCGGGCGCCTCCCTCCAGGGCGGGACCCCGCGGCCGATTTTCTGGCACGGTGGGTCGCATGCCTCCGGAAGAAAGCGCCGTCGTCAACGATTACGACCTGCTGGCCGAGAGCTACACCGCCATGTCGGACACCGAAATCCAGAACGCCTACTACGAGCGGCCCGCCGTGCTCGCGCTGGCCGGGGACGTAGCCGGGCGGCGGATTCTCGACGCGGGCTGCGGTGCCGGGCCACTGACCGTCGCGCTGCGCGAACGCGGCGCGGAGGTGTCCGGATTCGACCTCAGCAGCGGCATGCTCGAGATCGCCCGCCAGCGGCTCGGCCCTGACGTGGACCTGCGAGTCGCCGATGTCGCCGAGCCGCTCCCCTACGCGGACAACGCGTTCGACGACGTCGTCGCCTCGCTGGTGCTGCACTACCTGGAGGACTGGGGCCCGACGCTTGCCGAGTTCCACCGCATCCTCAAGCCCGGCGGACGGCTGATCGTAGTGGTCGACCATCCCTACGCGATCCACCTGCTGCAGCGCCAAGCCGGGCAGAAGACCGATTATTCGGCGACTTACGAGTGGACTGAGGACTGGGAGGTCGACGGCCGCACGACGCCGATGAGCTTCTGGAACCGTCCGCTGCACGCGATGACCGACGCGTTCACCGCTGGCGGGTTCCGGATTTCGGTGCTCAGCGAGCCGAAACCGGTGCCGGAGGCGGAGGAGTTGTTCCCGGAGGATTACCGGATGCTGTGCGTGAGCCCGAGTTTTCTGTTCTTCGTGCTGCAAGCGGAGTAGGGGCGCCGTGAGTGCTGCTGCCGAGGTTTGCCCAGACCGGAGGATCCGGGCCAAGCGTCCGTGAGGGGAACCCTGAGGGACTCAGAGTCCCTCAGGGTTCCCCTCACGGACTTCAGCAAGGTCGCAGGGTCATAGGC